>DATJUL010000057.1:0-2697 GCA_035502295.1 Allostellaceae bacterium
GCCACGTCGGTCTATACAAACGGCCTGCTGGTCGGCGAAGTCATCCCGGTCGGACTGACCATCCCGCTGGTCCTGCCGCTCCTGCACGGCAGCTGGCGGCTGGATTTCTTCGTCTGGTCGATCCCGGTTCTGGCCACGGCCTTGCTGTTCGCGGTGTGCGCGCCGCGCGGTGCGGCGGCGACGGCCAGCACCGCACCGAACCGGCGCTGGTGGCCGGACTGGAGCGATCCGCTGATCTGGCGGCTCGGCCTCATCCTCGGCAGCGTCAACGCCACCTATTTCGCCACCAACGCATTCCTGCCGGATTACGTCATCGCGGCCGGACATCCGGATCTGGTCAGCGCCGCGCTGACCGCGCTCAACATCGGCCAATTGCCGGCATCGTTTCTGATGCTGCCGCTGGCCGAACGTCTGGTCACCCGGCCGTGGGCTTACGTGGTGACCGGATCGCTGGCGTTCATCTGCGTCGGCGCCATGATGCTGAGCAAGGGCCTCGGGATCGTCTTCTGGGCGGGCATGCTCGGCTTCGCCGGAACGCCGACGCTGATCATGGCGCTGGCGCTGCCGTCGATTCTCAGCGCTCCCGACGACGTTCATCGCAGCACCGCCGGCATGTTCACGATCAGTTACAGCTGCGCCATGGCGCTTTCGGTGTTTGTCGGCTGGCTGTGGGACTTCACGCATCGCCCGATCGTGGCGTTTACGCCGATCGCGCTATGCGGCCTCGTCATCGTCGCGCTGTCGTCAACTGTGCGGCACGCCGAGCACCGGTCGCTGCGCAACGGCAACGGTCAATAGCCGACCGCCAGCGCGCCGCCCTCGCGCGGGTCGGCGGCGCCGACGAAACCTTGCGGCGCGATCTCGATCGAATTGGCGGAGGTGGACGGCCGTTGCGGAACAACTTGATCGCCACGCGCCTGCAAGGCGGCCAGCACATCGGCCGGCACGCCCGGCTCGGCAAACACTTTATCGGGCAGCCATTGATCATGCAGGCGCGGCGCCGCCACGGCATCGGCGATGCTCATGCCACGGTCGATCACATTGATGATCACCTGCAGCACCGCGGTGGTGATGTGGCTGCCGCCCGGAGAACCTGTGACCAGAAATGGTTTGCCGTCCTTCAAGACGATCGTCGGCGTCATCGACGACAGCGGCCGCTTGCCGGGCCCGGGCGCGTTGGCCGCAAATCCGGTGAGGCCGAAGGCATTCGGCGAGTTGGGCTTGGCGGCAAAATCGTCGAGTTCGTTGTTGAGCAAAACGCCGGTGCCGTCGGCGACCATGCCGAGACCGTAATAGAAATTGAGCGTGTAGGTGTTGGAGACGGCGTTGCCGAAGCGGTCGACGACGGAGAAGTGCGTGGTGTTGTGGCCTTCCTGATCGACAAAACCGCCGGCGCGGATGGCGCTCGCCGGCGTGGCGCGCGCCGGATCGATGGTGGCGCGCCACTTCGCCGCGTAATCCTTCGAGGTCAGCCGCGCGACCGGATTTTGCACCTCGCCGGGATCGCCGAGATAGAGCGCGCGATCCGCGTAGGCGCGCTTCATCGCCTCGACCATCAGGAACGATTGCTGCCCCGGATCGTCGTGGGCGAGATCGTAGCCCTCCAGAATGTTGAGCATCTCGATGAGTTCGACGCCGCCGGACGACGGCGGCGGCATGGAGACGATGTCATAGCCGCGATAGCTGCCGCGCACCGGCGTCCGCTCTACGGCGCGGTAGTCTTTCAGGTCGCTCTCGGTCATGACGCCGCCGGCTGCCCGCACGGCCGCGGCGATTTTCTGCGCGACCGGCCCTTCATAGAAGGCGCGCGGTCCGCCTTGCGCGACGGCCTGCAGCGTGTCGGCGAGGTCGCTTTGCACCAGCCGATCGCCGATCGCGTATTCACTGCCGTCCGGTTTGAAAAATATCTTCGCCGAGGCCGGCCAGCGCCGAAGCCGCGACGGGTCGAACGGCGGCAGTTGCAGCGTCTGCGCGGTGACGGCGATGCCGTCGCGTGCGAGTTTGATCGCCGGCGCGATCAGTTCCGCCAGTGTGAAGCGGCCGGAACCATATTTCTGCTCGGCCAGCGCGAGACCGGCGACAGTCCCCGGCACACCGATCGCAAGCGCCGAATTGCGCGATTTCTGCGGGTCGGCGTTGCCCTGCGCGTCGAGGAACGATTTGTCCGTGATCGCCGCCGGCGCCGTCTCGCGATAGTCGATCGCGATATTCTGTCCGTTGGCGAGGTGGATCAGCATGAAGCCGCCGCCGCCGATATTGCCGGCGCGCGGATGAGTGACCGCCATCGCGAAGCCAACAGCCACCGCTGCGTCGACCGCATTGCCGCCGCGTTCGAGTATATCGACGCCGATGCGCGCCGCCGTCGCCTCTTGCGCCACCACCATGCCGCTGCGGCCAACGGCCGATTGGGCAGGACCGATTTGGTCCTCGCCCGCAGCCGCGCCGGACAGCGCGACAGCTGCGGCGAAGGCCAGCAGCGCGAGGGATCGCAACAAAAATCTGCAGGGATCGGGCATTACCAAGGCTTGGCGCACTTACAGCATCGACGGCAGCACACGGTCCGGCGGGCGGTGACCGTCCATGAAAGTCTTGATGTTGACGATCACCTTCTCGCCCATATCGATCCGGCCCTCCAGCGTGGCCGAGCCGAGATGCGGCAGCAGCACGACCTTGCCGTCCTTGGCGAGCTTGAGCAGC
>DATJUL010000058.1:0-2464 GCA_035502295.1 Allostellaceae bacterium
GTGAAGGCGCGGGCGGCGCGCATCGCATAGAGATCGGCTTCGCTGCCGGACGAGACAAACCGTACCTGCTCGGCGCACGGCACCGCGTCGACGATCGCCTCGGCCAGTTCGATGCCGAGCCGGTTGTTGGCGAAAAACGTCGTGCCCTTCGCGATCTGCGCCTGCGCCGCCGCGGTCACCTCGGGATGCGCGTGGCCGACCAGCATCGGCCCCGACCCCAACAGATAATCGACGTATTCCTTGCCATTCTCGTCCCACACGCGGCCGCCCTTGCCCTCGCGGACGATGATATCACCCGCGAGGTTGCCGAATGTGCCGCCGGGCAACACGCGTTGCGCGGTCGCGAAGAGGTCTGCGTTGTGCGCCTGATCCACACGCCTTCTCCCGCCGATCGTTACAGCCCGGCCATGCCCATCCAGAACATCTGCCGCTCGCCGACTTCGACATCGTATTGGCGCACGAAATCGAGCCTTCCGTCGTCGCCGATGCGGAACAGCGCGAGGCAGGCCGGCAGGTGGCGGCTCTGGCCGCTCGCGTCCTGCACATCGCCCGCCATGATGTGCGCCGCGACGAGCAGGCGGCCGGAGGGGTCGATGTGGAACGTGCGGCAATGGACGCCGTGGGTGTCGGCGTGCTGCAGCGGCTCCGGCTCGCCCTGCGCAGGGTCGATGCCGAACACCGCGATCGTATTGTCGCCGCCGGCGGGCAGGCCCTGGCCTCGGATGCTGGTCGTCGTCGAGGCGCGGTTGGCGACATAGACGGCGCGGCCGTTCGGGTGGACATGCACGGTGCTGGCCGCCTGGCGGGCGCGGATATGCGCGGGATCGGCCAGCGTCGTCTGGCGCGAGATCGGCGCGGCGAGCAGCGTTCCGTTGTGGAACGCGAACGTATCGAGGCGGTTCTGCCGCTCCAGCGCGACGTAGACAAAGGGATGCGTCGGGTGGAAATCGAGATGGCGCGGCCCGAAGCCAAGGCCGCCCGCGGGCGCGACGATCGCCTCGTTGGTCAATTGGCCGCCCGCGTAATCGAACACCAGGAGGCCGCCCGGCTCTTCCGGCCGGTCACCCGCGGCATCGTGGCCGCGCGCGACGAGGATGACCTTGCGGTTGTCCGGCCGCACCCGCACCTGATGAGCGAAAATCCCGGGGTGCACCTCTTCCCGTTGCCGCACCTCCTCGCCCGGCGTGCCGTCCGGATTGATGCGGTAGACCCTGAGGCCGCTCGGGTTGTTGAACGCGACGAGGATATGCTGCGAGGGGATGTCGGTCGTCATGTGGATGGGGCGAGTGGGCAGCGCGATCGGGCTGCCGTGCGGCGCCAGCGCGCCGGTTTCCGGGTCGATCGCCAACGCGCTGACGTGATGCGTCTCGCCGACAAAGCCGCCGACGCCGCTGGCGCTGTCGCTCGACGCGACATAGAGGATGGGGCGCGCGGCATGCGGCCAGGCGTATTGCACGTTGGCCGGCAGCGTGACCGTATCCCGTCGGGTCAGCAGGGCGCCGGCGACATCGACCGCGTAATGCGTCAGGTCGGGTCCGACGGCGGCATAGAGCGCGACGCGGCTTCCGGGATCGGCCATCGACATCCTCCTCCGCTGCGGTTCGGCCAGATTGCGTCCGGGCGGAACCGCGCGCAAGCGGCGCGGCACAGAGGCGGTTTGACTTCCGCCGGACTGGACGCGATAGTCAATTGGTTTTCCGGTTGCAAATTCCGCCATGTCGATCCCGGTCCGCGTTCGCGATGCCGAAAACGGCGCCGAACGCGCGTTTGACAGGAGCGCGGAAGCTCCGCCAGCCGCGCCGCGCCGGCGGCGCTGGGCCGTTTCTTGCATCGTTCTCCAGCGTCAGGAGACTGAAACCCTTCGAGCGTGACCGCACCTTCCCGCCCCCAGGGAGGCGACCATCGCGACCGAAATCGAATTAAAGCTTGCCGCTCGCGTCCGCGACCTGCCGCTGCTGGCGCGGGCGCTTGAGGACCGTGCCGGCTGCCGCACCGAGGGCCGGCGCGCTCGGCTTGTCAGCACCTATTTCGACACGCCGGATCATGCGCTGGCGCGGCGCGGCGTGGCGCTTCGGGTGCGCGAGAAGGACGGGCATTTCGTGCAGACCGTGAAGACGGGCGGCGCGGGCGCGGTTTCGCCCCTGGCGCGCGGCGAATGGGAGGACCCGATTGCCGGCGCCGCGCCCGACCCGGAGGCGCCGGAAACCGGCCGTTTTTTCGGCCTGGCAACCGCCCGGCGCCTGGTGCCGCTGTTCCGCACCGAAGTTGCCCGCCGCACGATCGCGCTGTCGGCGGCGCCGGAAACCGAGATCGAGGCCGCGATCGACCACGGCCGCATCCGCGCCTCCGATCGCGCCGTCAGCGAGCCGATCAGCGAAGTTGAACTCGAATTGAGGTGCGGTCGCCCGGCGGCGCTCTACGATGTCGCGCTCGATCTGTTGGGCGTCGCGCCCGTGCGTCTCGA
>DATJUL010000059.1:0-12027 GCA_035502295.1 Allostellaceae bacterium
GCGTCGGCCGGGATCATGTAAGTCAGGATGCCGCCGTAGCGCGGCTGTTGCGCCGCCGTCGCCGGCGCCGCGACTGCGAGGCCGGCGAGCAGGCCGGCCGCCCCTAGCCATATTTGCCGTCTCATCGCGTCCCTCCCGTTCAACCAATTTGTTTTGTAACGCTGCTGCTGGCGCAGCACCGCGGGCTGACGGCCGCGGTCTGCGCCCCAGCTTACATCATCCGCTCGGCGGCGATGCCGTGCATTTGCCGCATTTTGGCGGCGCCAGCCAGATCGTCGAGAGATCCTGGTTGATGTAGTGGCTCGGGCTGACCTTCCAGCCGTGCACGTAGGACCGCTCCGGCACCATGCGATACCACCACAACAGATAGGCGGCATGCACCTGGTCGCCCATGACCCATTTGGTGAAGTTCCACACATCGGTGCGCTCGATGTCGGGGTTGCTGGCGTGCAGCATCTTCTCGTAGAGCGCGGCTTCGTGCGGGTCGTGGTAGAAGCCGGTGTTGCCGGGGTAGAGCGACAGCGGCAGGTAGGGATAGACGTCGACGACCGGATCGACGACGCTCTCGCAACTGGCGCCCGACACGACGCTGTAATTGCCGCTGCGCTGGTCGGCGATCCACGGCCCGGTCGGCTCGACCTTCTGCGTCGCATGGACGCCGATCTTGCTCCACTGGTCGATGAGCCAGGTGCCGACATATTTATACGGCTGATCGACATTGCGGTTGAGGAGGTCGAAGCTGAGGTTCTGCTGGCCCGCCTCCTTCAGCAGCTTTCTGGCTTCGGCGCGCGACTTGTTGATGTCGGGCCAGAAGCCGGGGATCGTTTCGAGCTGCGCCTTGGTCGGCGCCAGGGGTGAACCCGGGAAGATGATGCTGCCGACCGTGTGCACGTCGGCGATTTTCGACAGCGCCGGCGCGGTACCCCAGCGGTCGATCGCCAACGTCAACGCCTTGCGCACCCGCACATCGTCAAACGGCTTCTTCTTGTGGTTGAAAAAGACGACGCTGCCGCAGTTCCAGTCGCTCGTCTGCACCTTGATCTTGCCGTCGAGCTCCTCTTTCAACTGGTTGATCGCCGACGGCGGATAGCCGCGGAACTCGATCATCGCGCGGTCGGCGCGGATCGCGTCGATCTGCACCGCCTGCTTCGGCGCATAGATGCCGGTGAAGCCGTCGAGATACGGCAGTCCCTTGTGATAGTAATCGGGGTCGCGCACCCCTTTGATCGACTGGCCGATCTCGTAGCCGGCAAACTTGAACGGCCCGGACCCCATGATGTGCTGCTCGTACCAGTGGGGGTCCTTGTCGAGCACCTTCTTCTGATAGATGAAGGCATAGGGCGAGGCGAGGGCCGGCAGGAACGCGTTGGTCGCGAATTTGAGGTGAAAGACGACTGTGTCGGGGCCGGCCGCCTCGACATCCTTGACCATCAGGTAGTTGGGCGCGCGCGGGCTCAGCACGCCCTGCGGCGGGAAGATGATCTCGTGCCAACTCGCCGCGACATCGGCCGCGGTCAGCGGGTCGCCGTTGTGAAACTTGATCCCGTTGCGGATCTTGAAGGTATAGGTCGTGCCGCCGTCGGTCGGTTTCGGCATCGCCGTGCACACGTCGCAGACGAAGTCGGTGCTCGAGGACGGGTCGTAGGGGTTGATGCGGATCAGGACGCTGTAGAACGGCGCCACCGAATGGATCGTCGCGTAGGTCTCCTCGCGGTGGCCGTCGAAGCTCGGCGGCGACGCCGCCGGGATCATGTAGATCAACTCGCCGCCGTATTTCGGCTGCGCCGCCCCGGCCGGCGGCGCCGCCAGCGCGGCCCCGGCCAGCAGCGCGGCCGCCGATAGCCACAATCGTCTTCCCATTTGTCCCTCCACGCTTTTTTGCACGCTGTCCGCGTGCTTTCGCCGCGGTCAATCGACCTGACCGCAGGCAACCCAATGTCCCGGCCGCAATTCGCGCAGCTCGGGCCGTATTCGCCGGCATTCCTCGACCGCCAGCGGGCAGCGCGGGTGAAACACGCAGCCGGGGGGCGGGTTGATCGGGCTCGGCACCTCGCCCTGCAGCGGCCGCGTCTGGCGGGTCGCCTCGATCGTCGGGTCGGGCACCGGCACGGCGGCGAGGAGCGCCGTCGTGTACGGGTGCAGCGGATGGTCGAACAGCTCGTCGCAATCCGCCAGTTCGACGATGCGGCCGAGATACATGACCGCGACGCGCTGGCAGATGTGCCGCACCACCGACAGATCGTGCGCGATGAACAGATAGGTCAGGCCGAAGCGGGCGCGCAAATCTTCGAGCAGGTTGACGACCTGCGCCTGGATCGACACGTCGAGCGCCGAGACCGCCTCGTCGCAGACGATGAACTCGGGGTCGAGCGCCAGCGCGCGGGCGATGCCGACGCGCTGGCGCTGGCCGCCTGACATCTCGTGCGGATAGCGGTCGGCGAATTCCGGGTTGAGGCCGCACACCAGCAGGAGTTCGCGCACCCGCGCGACGCGTTCGGCCGCGCCGCCGCCGATGCCGTGCACCCGCATCGGCTCCTCGATGATGGCGCCGACCTTCATGCGTGGGTTCAATGAGCTGTACGGGTCCTGAAAGATGACCTGGATGCGGCGGCGCAGCGCCATCAGGTCCCTGCGCGGCAGCTTGGCGATATCGACGCCGTCGTACAGGATCGCGCCGTCGGTCGGGGTTTCGAGGCGCAGGATGCAGCGCCCGGTCGTCGTCTTGCCGCAACCCGACTCGCCGACGAGGCCGAGCGTCTCGCCGCGGTTGATCGTGAAATCGATGCCGTCCACGGCCTTGACGTTGCCGATCCGACGGCCGATCAGCACCCCTTCGGTGATCGGAAAGTGCTTGTGCAGCCCGCGGATCTCGACCAGCGGTCGGGCGGCGTTCATGCGACCGCTTCCGCCGCCGCGATGCCGAGTTCGGCGCTGCGAAAGCAGGCCGCCAGATGGCCCGCTTCGCCGCCGTTCGACACCAGCGGCGGGCGCGCCTCGGCGCAGCGCTCGACGGCGAATCGGCAGCGCGGCCGGAACGCACAGCCCTGGTCAAGCCGCGTCAGGTCGGGCGGCTGACCCTCGACCGGATCGAGCCGCGCCCGGCGCGGCCGGTCGAGCCGCGGCACCGAGCGCAACAGCGCGATCGTGTAGGGATGCCGCGGGTTGTGATAGATCGCCGCGGCGCTGCCGCTTTCGACGATGCGCCCGGCATACATGACGTTGACGCGCCGGGCATAGCGCGCGACGACGCCGAGATTGTGGGTGATGATGATCAGCGCGACGTTGAGCCGGCGCGTCAGATCCTGCATCAATTCGAGGATCTGGGCCTGGATCGTCACGTCGAGCGCGGTGGTCGGCTCGTCGGCGATGATCAGCTTCGGGTCGCAGGCAAGCGCGATCGCAATCATGACCCGCTGCCGCATGCCGCCCGAAAGCTGATGCGGATACTGCTTCAAGCGCCGCGCGGCGTCGGCGATGCCGACCAGCCCCAGCAGCTCGATCGCGCGCTGCCGCGCCGCCGCCGCGGCGATGCCGCGATGCTGCTCGATCGTCTCGGTGATCTGGCGGCCGATTGTCAACACCGGGTTCAGCGAGGTCATCGGCTCCTGAAAAACCATGCCGATGTCGCCGCCGCGGACATGCCGCATCTCCTCTTCGGAAAGGACCGTCAGGTCGCGGCCGTCGAACAGCACCTGGCCCTCGCTGATACGACCCGGCGGGTCGGGGATGAGGCGCAGGATCGACAGCGCGCCGACCGATTTGCCCGAGCCGCTTTCGCCGACGATCGCCACCGTCTCGCCCGGCTCGACCGTGTAGGAGATGCCGTCGACCGCCCGCACCACACCGATGCCGGTGCGGAATTCGGTGTGCAGATGCCGAACCTCGAGCAGCGGCATCGCGGCGTTTCCCCGAAACTTGGTTGACGCCCGTGGTAACCGGCGCGGCCGCCGGTGTCAACGACGCGTCGCTATTCGGCGCCCGGCTCTTCGAGGCCCAAAGGCTGCGGCACCGGGCTCAGCGTTTCGGCCAGTCGCGGCTGCCGGTAAGAGCCGCCGAGCCAGGCGGCGAAGCGGTCGAGATAGAGGTAGACGACCGGCGTCGTATAAAGCGTCAGCCATTGCGATACCAGCAGGCCGCCGATGAACGCGATGCCCATCGGCTGCCGCAATTCGGAGCCGGCGCCCTGCCCCAACGCGATCGGCAGGCTGCCGAACAGCGCCGAGAACGTCGTCATCATGATCGGCCGGAAGCGCAACAGGCAGGCCGCGTGGATCGCCTCGTGCGGGCTCTTGCCCTCGCTGCGCTGCGCCGACAGCGCGAAATCGATCATCATGATCGCGTTCTTCTTGACGATGCCGATCAACAGAACGATGCCGATGATCGCGATGACCGAGAGGTCGTAATGGCAGGCCCACAGCATGATCAGCGCGCCGACCCCGGCCGCCGGCAGCGCCGACAGGATCGTGATCGGGTGAATATAGCTTTCGTAGAGCACGCCGAGAACGATGTAGACGACGAGGATCGCCGCCGCGAGCAAGAGCGGCATCGTTTTGAGCGAGGTCTGGAAGGCCTGCGCCGTACCCGCGAACGCGCCGTTCAGCGTCGGCGGCGCGTGCAGGCGCGCCACCATCCGGTCGACCGCATTGACCGCCTGGCCGAGCGCCACCCCCGGCGTCAAGTTGAATGACAGGGTGACCGCCGGAAACACCCCCTGGTGGCTGATCGTCAGCGGTTCAAGGCGCTTCACATAATGGGCGACCGTCGACAGCGGCACCTCGGCGCCGTTCGGCGCGGCAACGAACAGCCGTTGCAGAATGGTCGGGTCGCGCGCAAATTGCGGCGCCACTTCCATGACAACCTTGTTCTGGTCGGTCGCGCCATAGATCGTCGCAACCTCGCGCTGGCCGAAGGCGTCATAGAGCGTCTGGTCGATCAGGTTTGCCGACAGGCCGAGCCGCTCGGCCTCCTGGCGGTCGATGACGACGTCGATATGCGGCGCGGCGATCTGCTCGTCGGAGGCGACCTGCTTCAGTTGCGGCAGCTTTTTCATCCCCGCTTCGATGATCGGCGCCCAATGGTTCAGTTCATCGAAATCGGTATCGGTCAGCGTGTATTGGTACTGCGTGGCTTCCAGTCGGCCGCCGACCCGGATCGCCTGCGGGATCTGCGTGAAGAACTTGACCCCAACGACCGATTTCACCTCCCTCGCGATGCGCCGCAGGATGACCCCGGCGCGGTCCCGTTCGTCATAAGGTTTCAGCTGGCCGAAGATATGGCCGGTGTTTTCGCCGGGGTTGTAGGAATAAGCGCCGGCGTGCAGGAAGACGCCTGCCACTCCGGGATCATGATCGACAATATTGAGAATATCGAGCGCCGCTTTCGCCGTATGGTTGAATGACGAATCCTGACGGGTTTCGACCAGGCCAAAGAACAGCCCGGTATCCTGCTGGGGCACAAAGCCCTTCGGGATCGCTACGTAGAGATAGGCGGTGGCGACCGCGAGCAGCAGCGTCGCGACGATCGTTGCCCGTTGATGGCGGAACACGAAGCCGAGGCCGCGGTCGTAGGCGCGCAGCACCGCGTCAAATCCGCGCTCGGCCGCCAGGTTGAGCCGGCCTTTGTGCTGCTCATGCGCCGATTTCAGGAACAGCGAGCACAATACCGGCGTCAGCGTCAGCGAGAAAAAGGCCGAGGCGAGGACGGCGATCGCCACGGTTGCGGCGAATTCATGAAACAGCCGGCCGACGATGCCGCCCATAAAAAAGATCGGGATGAAGACGGCGATCAGCGAAAAGGTGATCGATACGATCGTGAAGCCGATCTGCCCGGCGCCGTGGAGCGCCGCCTGCATCGGCCCCTCGCCCGCCTCGATATGGCGCACGATGTTTTCGATCATGACAATCGCGTCGTCGATCAGGAAGCCGACCGCGATCGTCAGTCCCATCAGCGAGATGTTGTCGAGCGTAAAGCCGGCGACATACATGACCGCGAAGGTCGCGAGCAGCGACAGCGGCACGACGAGGCTGGGGATCAGCGTCGCCCACAGGCTGCGCAGGAACACGAAAATGACGACGATGACGAGGCCGATCGTCAGCAGCATCGTGTACTGCACGTCGGTGATCGCGGCGCGCGTCAATTCCGCGCGGTCGGACATCAGCTCGACCTTGACCGACGGCGGCAGATTGCGCTCCAGCCGCGGCATCATCGCCTTGACGCGCGCGATGACCGCCAGCGCGTTCGACCCGTCCGTCCGCTCGATCGCCAGGCCCTCGGCCGGAATGCCGTTGTACCAGCCGCCCACCTGGGTGTTTTCGATGCCGTTGATGACGTTGGCGACGTCGCCAAGATGCACGGGCGCGTCGTTGCGATAGGCGATGACGATGTTGCGGTAGGGCGCAGCGTCCATCAGCTGGTCGTTGGTGTCGAGGCTGACGGCGGTCTCGGGCCCGATGATCTCGCCTTTGGGCAGATCGACTGTCGCGTTGCTGAGCGCGGTGCGCACCTGCTCCAACCCGATATGGCGGGAAGCGAGCGCCATCGGGTTGATCTCGGCCCGCACCGAGTATTGCTTCTGGCCGAAGATGAAGACGCCCCCCACCCCTTTGACCATCGACAGGGGTTGCGCCAGCACGTCCGAGACATAGTGGTCGACGACGTACATCGGCAAAGCGTCGGAATGCACCGCATAGATCAGCACCGGAAAATTGTTCGGGTTGACCTTGCGGTATGTCGGCGGGTTCGGCAGATCCTTGGGCAGGAGGCCGCTCGCCGCGTTGATCGCGGTCTCCACGTCCTCCGCCGCGCCGTTGATGTCGGTCGACAGGTCGAACTGCAATGTGATCGTCGTCGTGCCGACGCCGGACAGCGAGGTCATCTCGCTCAGACCGGGGACCGAACTGAACTGCTGTTCGAGCGGCGTCGCCACGGCCGAGGCCATCGTCTCGGGGCTGGCACCCGGCAGATTGGCGCTGACCGTGATGGTCGGGAAATCGACGTTGGGCAGCGAGGACACCGGCAACAGGCGATAGGCCGCGATACCGAACACCAAAACGCCGAGCATCAACAGCGAGGTGGCGATCGGCCGCCGGATGAACGGTTCGGAGATGTTCATCGGCGACGCTCCCGCGTCTCGCTCCGCCGGCGGTCGTCATTCCCGATGAGAGAGCTTGTCATCTGACGTTTCCCGCGATCCGGCCACAGCCGGATATATTGTCGGAGTTCCGGTGCGCCGCGGCAACCATTCTGCCGCGGAGCCCTGCTATACTTTGCCGGAAATTGCCGCGGCCGGCAGGTTTCCCGCCATCGCCGCCGCCAGCGCGGCCGACACCAGCTCGCACATCGCCGCATAGGCCGGGCTGGCGCGCACCGAGCGGTCGCGCGGCCGCGGCAGATCGACCGGCAAATCGGCGACGATCCGCCCCGGGCGCGACGTCATGACCGCGATCCGGCTCGACAGATAGGCCGACTCATAGACGCTGTGAGTGACAAACAGGATGGTCGGCCGGTGCTCCTCCCACAGCCGCAGCAGATCGTCGTTGAGCTGGAGCCGGGTGATCTCGTCGAGCGCCGCGAACGGCTCGTCGAGCAACAGGAGGTCCGGTTCGGTGACGAGCGCGCGGGCGATCGACACGCGCATCCGCATGCCGCCCGACAGCTGGTGCGGATAGGCGCGCTCGAAACCGACGAGGCCGACCGCGCGCAGCGCCACGGCGGCGCGGTCGTGCTCGGCGGCGCGTACCCGACCCTTGATGCGCAGCGGCAATTCGACGTTCCGCAGCACCGTCGCCCACGGCATCAGCGTCGGGTCCTGGAAGACAAATCCGATGCGGCCGGCCGGGGCCGATCTGTCCGCGGCGCCGGCCAGCCGCAACCGGCATTCACCGCCTGACGGCTCAACGAGACCCGCGACGATCCGGAGCAGCGTGCTCTTGCCGCAGCCGGACGGACCGAGCAGGCTCACAAACTCGCCGCGCGCGACGCCGAGATCGACGCCGGCCAGCGCTTCAAGCCCGGAGGCGAAGCGCTTCGCAACCGCGCGCAATTCGACGGCCGGCGGCGCGGTGCGTTCAGTGTCGGGCATCGTGCGACGATAGCGGATTCCGGGCGGCGCCGGCCACCCGGCTGTGCCGCAGCCGGGGCGGGGCTGCGGTCGGCGGCTGCTATTGGTCGGGGGCGGCGCGCTGCACCTGCACCTTGACTTGCATTTCCTCGTTGGCGCGGCCGCAGCGCACGCCCTGCACCGGCGCGGTCGCGCGGTAATCGAGGCCGACCGCAACCCTGACGTAGGTTTCGTCCGGGCAGAGGCCGTTGGCGGCATCGAACCCGACCCAGCCGAGGCCTTCGACAAAGGCCTCGGCCCAGGCGTGGCTCGCATCGTGCGCCGCAGCGTCGTCGCCCGACCACAGATAGCCGCTGACATAACGGGCCGGGATGCCGAGCGCGCGCGCCGCGGCGATGAAGACGTGGGCATGATCCTGGCAGACGCCGAGACCGCGTTCGAGCGCGGCCGCGGCGGTCGTCTGGGTGTCGGTATGGCCGGGCCGGTAGACGACGCTCTCGTGGACGCCGCGCATCAGCCCGTGCAGCCGCGCGGCCAGATCGCCGCCCGCCGCCGCCTCATGCGCGAGATGGACGATCGCCGCATCGGCGACGGTCAGCGCGGTCGTGCGCAGAAAATACAGGGGCGGCACCGGTTCCGGCGCGCCCGTAACGACGCCGTCCGCGCGGCGCGTCTCGACGATGCCCTCGGCGGTCACGACGGCTTCCCGGTGCGGCCGATCGGTCGTCAGGCAATGCAGGATGTTGCCGAGGCCGTCGACGAGGCTCGGCAGCGCCCGGTCGTCGCCGTCGGCCGAGACCTGCCAGCGCAGCACCGCGAGCCCGTCATACGGCGCCGGGGTCAGCCGCAGGGTCTGGATCGCATAGGAGATGGGCGCGCTGTAGCGATACCCGGTGCGGTGAAACACGCGCAATTGCATGATCGCGATCAGGTCAGGTAATGCCGGCTGATTTCGTCGCCGAGTTCGATCGCACGCTCGATAAAGTCGGTCAGGAATTCGTGCAAGCCCTGCTGGAAGATGTCCTGGATGCGGCCGTAGCGCAGCCGGGCGTGGAGCGCGCCGGCGAGGCGGTGGCATTCGCCGCGCCGGCCGTCATACGAATCGGCCAGAAGCCCGAGATATTCCGCGATCTGGTCAAGGCAGCTGAACAGCGAACGCGGCATCTCCGGGCGCAGCAGCAGCAGTTCGGCGATCAGCCACGGCTTCAGCCGGTCGTGGTAGACCCAGTGATAGGCGCGGAGCGCGGAAACCGAGCGCAGGATTGCCTGCCATTGGTAATAGTCGAGGGCGCCCCCGACATCTTCGTCGCTCGGCAACAGCACGTAATACTTGACGTCGAGAATCCGCGCGGTGCTGTCGGCCCGCTCGAGGAACGTGCCGAGCCGGGTGAAATAGAACGCGTCGTTGCGCAGCATCGTGCTGGAATAGGCGCCGTTGAACAATTGCGAGCGCGCGCGCACCCAGTCGAGAAACTGCATCGGGCTCTGCGACGACGAGAAGTCGAGGTCCATCTCGTGCAGGGCGAGCCAAGTGTCGTTGAGCGCGTTCCACATGTCGATGGTGAGGGCGGTGCGCACGGCGCGGGCGTTGCGCCGCGCCGTATCGATCGAGGACAGGATGCTCGACGGGTTCTCGGGGTCGCGCACCAGATAATCGGTCACCGCCGCTTGCGTCGCCTCGCCGTACTTGGCGAAGAACCCCGATTCGCACCCCGTGGCGATCAGCGTCGACAGCCATTCGTTGCCGTTGCTGCCGAGCGAGCGGGCCATGCTCGCCATGCGGTGGCCGACCGCGATCAGCCGCGCGACGTTCTCCGCCCGCTCGATATAGCGGGCGAGCCAATAGAGGCTGTCGGCGGCGCGGCTCAGCATCGGTAGGGAATTTCAACAGGGGTTTGCACCGCGGCCACGCCCCTCACCCTGTCCCTCTCCCCGTAAACGGGGAGAGGGGACGCGGCCGCCTGCGCCACGCGAGATCGCCGCCGCGGATCGGATACGCCGCCGCCTCTCTCCCTCTCCCCGCCCAGGGCGGGAAGAGGGCCGGGGTGAGGGGTGCCGCGTGCCTCGCTGAGTGGTCCGATCATGCTTCTATCGCTCCAGCACCCAGGTGTCCTTGGTGCCGCCGCCCTGGCTGGAATTGACGACGAGCGAACCCTCGCGCAGGGCGACGCGGGTCAGCCCGCCGGGCACGATGCGCACCTCCTTGCCGTAGAGCACGAACGGCCGCAGATCGACATGGCGCGGCGCGACGCCGCTGGCGACAAAGGTCGGGCAGGTCGACAAGGCGAGGGTCGGCTGGGCCACGTAGTTCTCCGGCTGCGCGCGCAATTTGTCGGCGAAGGCGGCGCATTCGGCCGTCGTCGCCTGCGGCCCGACCAGCATGCCGTAGCCGCCCGAGCCGCGCGCCTCCTTGACGACCAGTTCGGCCAGATGGTCGAGCACATAGCCGAGGTCGCCGCGCTCGCCGCAGCTCCAGGTCGGGACGTTTTTGAGGATCGGTTCCTCGCCGAGATAAAAGCGGATCATTGCCGGCACGAACGGATAGACCGATTTGTCGTCGGCGATGCCGGCGCCGGGGGCATTGGCGAGCGTCACATTGCCTGCGCGATAGGCATTGAACAGGCCGGGCGTGCCGAGCACCGAATCGGAGCGGAAGGTCAGCGGATCGAGAAAGTCGTCGTCGATGCGGCGGTAGATCACATCGACCCGCTTCAGCCCCTCG
Organism: Allostellaceae bacterium; assembly: GCA_035502295.1. Taxonomy (GTDB): domain Bacteria; phylum Pseudomonadota; class Alphaproteobacteria; order ATCC43930; family CGMCC-115725; genus DATARH01. The sequence continues at coordinate 10,782 of DATJUL010000059.1, forward strand.
GTCGTGCGCGTGTAGACGAGGTTGTCGACGACCCGCAGATCGATGCCCTCGACGAGTTCGATCCCCATCTCGTCGGCCAGAGACGAGTGCTCGTAATAGGCGCTGTTGAACGGGCCCGGCGTCAGCAGCGCGATCGTCGGCGCGTCGGCGCACCGCGGCGGCGCCACCGCGCGCAGTACCTCGCGCAGTTCTTCCGGGTAGTTGGAGACCGGGGCCACCGGATGCTGCGCCATCAATTCCGGCATCAGCCGCAGCATCGCCTCGCGGTTTTCCAGCATGTAGGAGACGCCGGAGGGAGTGCGGCAATTGTCTTCGAGCACATAGAAGTCGCGCTCGCCGGTGCGCACGATGTCGATGCCGGCGACATGCGTGTAGACGCGCTGCGGCGGCGCGAAATCCTGCATCTCGACGCGGAAGGCGTCGTTGAGCAGGAGGAGCCGCTCCGGCACGGCGCCGGCTCGCACGATCTCGCGCGCGTGGTAGACGTCATGAAGGAAGGCATTGAGCGCCAAGACGCGCTGGGTCAGGCCGCGCGCGAGAAAGTCCCACTCGTCGGCGCCGAGGATGCGCGGGATGATGTCGAACGGGATCAGGCGCTCGGGGTTGCCGCCCTCGGCATAAACCGCGAAGGTGACGCCGGTGCGGCGGAACAGGAGTTCCGCCTCCTTCTGCTTCAGCGCCAGCCAATCCGGCGGCACCTGGTCGAGCCACCGGCGCACCACGTCATAAGGCGCACGGCACGCGCCTGGTGTACCAGTCTCGTCGAAGGCGCCCGCGCCCACAGCTTCTGCGTCTCCCATCGCACTCTCCGCCGAAGCGCAATGCAAGCCCTGCGCCAGCCGTCGGCGGCACGCCACGCCGATCGGCCGAGGAGTTGTAAACGATCCGCGCGACTTGCGCCTTTTGCGCAATCAGCGCATATTCAAGTGATGGAAGGAGATGGCCTGATGAACGCTCCAGAAGCCGTACCGGCCTCCGAGTTCACCCGCAACTTCGGCCGCTACCGGATGCAGGCCCAGCGCGTGGCGATTGCCGTGTCGAGCCACGGCCGGATCACCGGCTATTTTGTTGGCCCGGACGAATACGAGGAGTTCAGGCGCTTTCGCGACGGCCGCCGGAGCTTCGCGACCGCCGAATTGCCCGACGAGAAAGTCGAGGCGATCCGTGCCTCGCGCATGGACCCGCGGCATGCCCATCTCGATGCGCTGCTCGATCCCAAGTAGCGGAGCGGCATGCCGATCCCCAA
>DATJUL010000060.1:0-7808 GCA_035502295.1 Allostellaceae bacterium
AGGCCGCCGCGGTTTGACGGGTGGTTGTTGCACAACCCGCCGCCGTCGGTGTTGAACGGCAGTCTGCCGGTGCCGGCGATCAAATTACCGTCGCTGACAAAGCGGCCGCCCTGCCCTTTCGCGCAGAAGCCGAGATCCTCCAACTGCATCAGCACGGTGATCGTGAAGCTGTCGTAGATCGAGGCGTATTTGATGTCGGCGGGTGTGACGCCGGCCTCGGCGAAGGCCGGCGGCCCCGACCACACGGCGGCCGAATAGGTCAGATCGACCTTGCCGCCCATCTGGTGCTTCGGCGCTTCGCCGGCGCCGATGAGTTTGACGAGCGGCCGTTTCAGGCTCTTCGCGATCTCCGGCCTGGCCATGATGATCGCGCCGCCGCCGTCGCTGATGACGCAGCAATCGAGCCGGTGCAGCGGGTCGGCGATCATCGGCGAACTCACGACCTCCTCGACCGTCACGACGTTCTGCAGCATCGCGTGCGGGTTGTATTGCGCGTGGTGCGAGGCGGCGACCTTGATCCAGGCGAGCTGCTCGCTGGTCGTGCCGTACTGGTGCATGTGGCGCATCGCCGCCATCGCGTACATGTTGGCGGTGGCCGGGCCGTAGGGCAGTTCGAACCCCGATTCCGGCATCGGCCGCTCCGGCGCGCGGGTCTGCGTGCCGGTCGCCATGCCCTCGGCGCGCGGCCTTCCGGCCAGCGTGATCAGCGCGACATCGCACTTGCCGAGGGCGATCGCCTCGGCGGCGTGGCCGACCTGCAGGATGTAGGACGAGCCGCCGACATCGGTCGAATCGATGTGCCGGGTCCTGAGGCCGAGATAATCGGCCGTCGACAATTGCCCGAGCCCCGCCATGTCGCCGGCGGCGCAGAAATAGCCGTCGATGTCGGCTTTTGTCAGGCCGGCGTCGGCCAGCGCGCCGGAAGCGACCTCGGCGTGCAGCTGCGGAATGGTCTTGTCGGTCGCGAGCCGCGTCGGGTGCTCGTAGATGCCGACGACATAGGCTTGTCCCTTGATGCTCATCGCGGGCGGACCCTCCTCCAGCTCAACGCTGCGTGTCGTCGGATGGGATACCGTCAGACCGATGCGGTCAAGCGCTACCGACGGCGGTCCTATGCGGCGGCGCTCGGGCGGGCGCTGACTTCCCGGTGCCAGCGCCGCAGATGGACGCCGTCCTCCGGGATCGCGAGTTTGATCCGGGCGGCGAAATCGACCGTCACGAGCGCCGTGATGTCCGCGATCGTATAGCGCTCGCCGGCGATGAATTCGCGGCCCGCCAATTCCCCGTCGAGCATCTCGAAAAACCGCATGACGCGGGTGCGGCCGCGCTCGGCGAGCGCCGGGATCTGCGCGTAATCATCGGGGCCCGCCAGGGCGCGGCCCTGGAGGCCGGGCGCGGAATTGCGGAACGCATCGGCCGCCGCCCACATCCCTTGCCGCTCGACGCGGTGCTGCCACGCGGTGACGATCGCCTGATCCTCGGCACCGGCGCCCATCAGCGGCGGGGCGGGATGGACGATCTCGAAATAGGTGCAGATCGCGACGACCTCGGCGATGCGCTTGCCGTCGTCGAATTCCAGCACCGGCACCGTGCATTCCGGGTTGATCCGGCGGAATTCCGGCGTGAACTGCTCGCCCGCCCGCAGATCGACCGGCACGGTCGGCACGGCGATCCCCTTTTCCGCCAGAAAGATGCGCACCCGCCGCGGGTTGGGCGCGAGCGTGTAATCGTAGAGTTTCATCGCGAGAACCCTTGCCTCAATGATCGTCATGGCGGACCCTGCGCCAGGCTTGGCGAGCAATCAAGATGAACACCCCGCTGCTCGAATTCCGCGGCGTCGACACGCATTACGGCGACCTGCACGTGTTGAAATCGGTCGATTATCGCATCGACGAGGGGGAAATCGTCTGCCTCCTGGGCGGCAACGCCTCGGGCAAATCGACGACGATGAAGGCGATCATGGGCGTCGTCGTGCCGACCGCGGGCGACATCCGCTACGCCGGGCAGTCGCTCGCCGGGGTCAGCGTCGCCGAGCGCGTCAGGCGCGGCATCGCGCCGGTCTTGGAGGCGCGGCGGCTGTTTCCGCGCATGACCGTATATGAAAACCTCGAAATGGGCGCCTATACGCGCCGCGGCGGCGAGTTCGCCGCCGATTTGGAGCGCGTCTTCGCGTTGTTCCCGCGCGTCAAGGAGCGTCTGAAACAGCTCGCCGGCACGCTGTCGGGCGGCGAGCAGCAGATGGTGGCGATCGGCCGCGCGCTGATGGCGCGGCCGAAGCTCCTGTGCATGGACGAGCCGTCGATGGGGCTGGCGCCGGTCTTCGTCGAGCAGGTCTTCGACATCATCCAGGCGATCAACCGCCAGGGCACGACCGTCTTCATGGTCGAGCAGAACGCCAATATGGCGCTCGAGATCGCCCATCGCGCCTATGTCTTGCAGACCGGACAGGTCGTGCTCGGCGGTCCGGCCGCCGAATTGCGCCGGAACCCGCTGATCCGCGAAGCCTACCTCGGCGAGATGAAGGTCGCGTAGCATCCGCTCTCGATCGAGCGTGAGTCGTGCCTTCCGATATTCATCGTCATGGCCGGGCTTGACCCGGCCATCCACGTTTCGCGGCGCATGGATGGCCGGGTCTCGGCCTTCGGCCGGCCCGGCCATGACGGTTTGGGGATTTTTCGTGCTCCCTCCGGGTGTTAATCAGCGCCGCGCCGCTTAACTTCGCGGCCGTTTGCCCGTACCCTGGGGCGGGCATCGTATCAGCAGCGGCTTTGCGGTTTGCTTCATTTCCTCAATCCGTCCCATTGGCTGGCCTGGGCGCGCGCCAACGCGATCTCGGCCGCCGCGCTCGAGAGCCTGGCGTTCCAGGTCTGCCTGGTGGCGGCGCTGTTCGCCGCTTCCTGGGGCATCCGGGCGGCGACGCGGCCGGCGACCGACCGCCTGGTTCCACGGTTCATCCGTTCGGACCACACCAATGGGGAGCTGAGCCGGCTCCTGACGCTCACCTACGCGTGGCTGCTGCTGGTCATCGCCGAGGGTGCCGCTTCCGGGTTCGGCATGCGCCTGCGGCTGGTCGGCATCGCGGCGACGCTGACGGCGCTGTGGATCGTGCTGCGCGGCTCATCGCTGCTGTTTCGCGACGCGCTGCTCGCGCGCCTCGTCGCGGTCGCCGCCTGGATCATTGCGGCGCTCGAGATCACCGGCCTCTTGGGGCCGGCGACGACGGCGCTCAACGACGCCGCGCTCACGATCGGCTCGGTGCGGTTGTCGCTGCTCTTGGCGATCAAGGCGGTGCTGCTGATCGCGATCCTGCTGTGGGGCGCGCTGGCGCTGGCGCGGCTGATCGGCGCCCGCATCCAGCATCTGAGCGGCCTCAGCCCGTCGATCCAGCTGCTGGCGCGCAACCTGGTCAAGATCGCGCTGGTCTTCCTGGCGCTCTTGATCGGCCTCAATGCGGTCGGCATCGACCTGACCGCGTTCACGGTATTTTCCGGCGCGATCGGCGTCGGCCTCGGCTTCGGGCTGCAAAAGATCGTGTCGAACTTTGTCAGCGGCATCATTCTCTTGGTCGAGCGCTCGATCAAGCCGGGCGATGTGATCGAGGTCGGGCAGACCTATGGCTGCGTGACCTCGCTGGGCGCGCGCTATACCTCGGTGCGCGGCCGCGACGGCAAGGAATATCTGATCCCCAACGAGACGCTGATCACCAACCAGGTCGTCAACTGGTCGTACACGAACCGTTTCGTGCGGCTCGACCTGGCGTTCGGCGTCGCCTACGGCACCGACCTGCGGCTCGTGCGGCGGCTGGCGATCGAGGCGGCGCAGCAGACCCCGCGGGTGCTGGAGACGCCGGCGGCGCTCTGCCATGTCACCGAACTCGCCGACAGCGGCATCAACCTCGTGCTGCGCTTCTGGATCGAGGACCCCTTTAACGGCATCACCAATATCAGGGGCGACATTTTCCTCTTGCTGTGGGACCGCTTTGTCGAGCACGGCATCGAGGTACCGTTCCCGCAGCGCGACCTGCATATCCGCGATGTGCCGGCGGCGCTGGCGCGCCCGACCCCGGCCGCGACCCGCTCGGCCGCCGAGTGATCGCGGGTACAACCTCCTCGGGTGCGGTGAGTCCCAGCGCTACCCATCGCGGCACCGGCGGGTTATCCTTTCGGCAACCTCGGCGGGTTATCTTTTGGGTGATGACGAGCATCGGCATAAGGGCGGCGGGCTCGCGACGCACAGAGTGAGGGGACGTGTGATGCGGCCATGGATGATTGCCGCGGCAGGCGCGGCCGTCGGCGTCGCCGCGGCGGCGGTATCGATGTGGCTGGCGCGCGGCGCGCTGCCCGCCGGCGACTGGACGATGCTGGTGCGCGCCGAGGCGCCGCAGGCGGTGCTCGTCTTTCTCGCCGCCTATGCTGCCGTCGCGCTGCTGGTGACGACGGCGGTCGCCGTGTTCGATCTCGCCCGCGTGCGGTTGCGCCTGGAAGAGGGCGGCGCACCCTCCCGTCGCGAGTGGTTCGCCGCATTCGCCCGCACCAGCCTGGCGCCCTTGGCCGACCGCCTCATTGATCTCGCCCCGGAGGACGGCCCGGCGGCGGCATCCGCCGGCCTCGTGCTGCAAAGCCGCTTTGTCCCGGCCGAGGCACGGCGCGAGGCGATCTGCCACTACCGCGATCGGCTCGTACGCGCGCAATTCGCCGGCGCGCTCGCGCTGCTTGTCGTCATCGCCGCGCTCGGTCTAGCGCAGGAATTTGCGCATATGACCCTGCTCGGGTTTGTCGTTCCGGGGCGCCCGGCGCTCGCGGCAATCGCGGTCCTTGTCTTTCTCGCGGTCTGCGCGCGGATTGCCGCGGCGGCGATGACCGAGCCGCTGATCGGCGCGATAGCGCGGTTGCCGCGGCCGTGCCTCGAATTGCGGCTGATCGAGAAATTGGCGCTCGTCGAGCGCGCGGCCGAGGGCCGCCGGGGCGCTGCGTTGCCCGCAGCCAACCCGGTGCTGGAACGGCTCGCCATGGCGCTCGAAGAAGGCCGCGATACCCTGAACGACGCGATCGCCCGGCTGTCGGCGAGCGCGGCGACGCTGGCCCAGACGGCGCGGTCGATCGCCGAACGCAGCACCGACGGGGGCGAAGCCGCCGCGATCGCGCAATTGCGCACGGCAATTGCCGAACTTGCGGCGACAATCGAGCGGCTGCCGGCCGCGGCGCCGCCGGCCGCGGCCGAAGACCCGTCGCCGTCCGCGGCTGGCGCCAATCCGAAACGGCGTCGAGCGCCGCGCCGCGGCGATCTCGGCTCCGAATTGCGCCGGCTGATCTCGGAATTCGATTAGTTAATAGACGCCCGGCAGAACCGTGGTTTTGCGGCCGACGAGCGTGGTGCCGGCGCTGCTGTCGGCGGCGCTGAGCAGCCGTGCCGCGAGGCTGTCGGGGTGAAGCGCGCGGCTCGGGTCGATCTGGGCGCCGACCATCTGCGGCAGCAGCGCCGCCTGCGCCTGGTCGCCCGGCTTGCCGGGGCCGGCCGCGTTGATGATCTCCTGCGCCTTTTCGGCAGCGGTGACCTGATGCGGACGCGGCGCCCCGGGTTCGGGCGGGCGCAGATTGAAATCGGGCGGGATCGTCAGCGGCGCGTTCGACTCAACCGCGAATTCATCGGGCGCCGGCTGATCGATGCCGATAATCTGCTTGAAGTTGCTGCAACCGCTCACGCCCACAATCGCGACGCCGCAAGCAACCACAAGTAGCGATTTCCGCAGGTCCGGCCTCCCCCAGTTATGCCCGCTCATGGCGTAACATCTTTCCCCCGATTTGTTTGCGGCGGTCCATGCCGCAGCCAAAACCCGTCGATCAACATTGCGGCAACCCCAAGGCAAATCGCGCTGTCAGCAAGGTTGAACGCCGGCCAATACCATGAACCGGCGTGAAAATAAAGAAAGTCGATGACGCCGCCAAAGCGCAGCCGGTCGATGATGTTACCGACGGCACCGCCGATGACGAGGCCGACCGCGGCGGCGAGAAAGGCGGTGCGGGCGCGGCTCAGCCAGAACACCAGCACCACGATTACCAGTGCCGCCAAGACCGCGAACGTGAGGCCGCTGATCCCGGTGCGGTTGAACAGGCCGAAGCTGACGCCGCGGTTGCAGGTCAGCACGAGCTGGAAATACGGCTTCAGCGTCTGCTCGCGAAAGACGCCGCAACCGGCGGCGTGAAAATGCCGCAGCAGCCAGAATTTGCTGGCCTGGTCGAGGGACGCGGCGATGGCCGCGGCGGTCAGGCCGGGGCCGAGCCTCATTCGGCCGCCGCGGGAATGGCGCCGCGATCGATGACGTCGGCGCAGCGCTGGCAGAGATCGTCGTGCCCCGGCACTTGGCCGACTTCCGGAAGCATCCGCCAGCAGCGCTCGCACCGCGTGCCCGGCGCATCCCCGACGACGACGGCGACGCCGGGGACCTCCGGCAACGCAAACGCGCCCGCCGGGACCTCGCCGCCGCGAATCGCCGCAGCTGACGTGATGCACAACTCCGCGAGGTCGACATCGACGAACTTGGCCGGCGCATCGACGTAGAGAGCGACCGCGGCCTGCAGGCCCGAGCCGATGCGCTTGGCCGCGCGCTCCACTTCGAGCGCGCCGGTCACCACGCTGCGCAGCTCGCGCAGCGCCTTAAAGCGTTCGCCCAATTCGTTGTCGTGCCATGTGGCCGGCAGGTCGGGAAACAATTCGAGGTGGACGCTTCGCCCCTCGCCGTCGCCGTGCCGCGCCAGCCACGCCTCCTCGGCGGTGAAGCACAGGATCGGCGCCAGCCAGCGCACCAGGCAGTCGAACGTGCGGTCCATGATGGTGCGGGTCGCGCGGCGCGCCGGATCGTCGGCGGCATCGCAATACAGCCGGTCCTTGCGAATGTCGAAGTAGAAGGCCGACAAATCGACAGCGCAGAAATTGTGCAACGCGGTAAACATCGCGTGATAATCGTAATCGAGGATCGTGCGGCGCACGACCTGGTCGAGTTCGGCGAGGCGGTGCAGCACCCACCGTTCCAGTTCCGGCATCGCGTCGGCCGGCGCCGCTTCGGCCGGCGTATACCCGGCCAGCGCGCCCAAGAGATAGCGCAGCGTGTTGCGCAGCCGGCGATAGGCGTCGCCCAGATGTTTCAGAATCTCGGGGCCGATGCGCAGATCTTCGGCATAGTCGGAAGCGACGACCCACAGCCGCAGGATGTCGGCGCCGCTCTGTTTGATCACATCCTCCGGCGCGATGACATTGCCCAGCGATTTCGACTGCTTGCGGCCCTCCTCATCGAGCACGAAGCCGTGCGTCAAAACCGCCTCGTAGGGCGCGCGGCCGCGCGTGCCGCAGCTTTCCAGGAGCGAGGAATGAAACCAGCCGCGATGCTGGTCGGAACCTTCGAGATAGAGCGAGGCCGGCCATTTGAGTTCCGGCCGCTGCTCCAGCACAAACGCGTGCGTCGAGCCGGAATCGAACCATACCTCGATGATGTCGGTGACCTTGTCCCAGTCGCTGGGATCGTACGAATCTCCGAGGAAAACCGCGGCATCTTCGGTATACCACGCATCGGCGCCGTCGCGCGCGACCGCCTCGGCCACCCGCTCGACGACCGCGCCGTCGCGCAACGGCGCGCCGGTCTTCTTGTTCACGAAGACCGGGATCGGCACGCCCCAGGCGCGCTGGCGCGACACGCACCAATCGGGCCGCTCGGCGACCATCGCATGGATGCGGTTCCTGCCCTGCGGCGGAATCCAGCGGGTTTCGTCGATCGCCGCCAAGGCCTTGTCGCGCAGCCCGTTCGCCGCCATCGA
>DATJUL010000061.1:0-7688 GCA_035502295.1 Allostellaceae bacterium
CCCGAAAAAGCTCATTCCCCCGCTGCACGGCGCGCTCCTCAAAAACGAGCAGGACGTGCACCTGTTCGAACGCCTCGCCTTCCTCAACCGCCGCGAGCGGGGATAGAATGGGAAAAACCATCGAAAGCTGGGGATAACGGCTGGATCGTCAAAATCTGGTAGTTAGTGAACCGGCAAGCCATAGGATCATGCTCATGAAATCGGACGCTCCAGTTTCGGAAGTCGCCCGCGCCCCGGAGGCAGACGAGCTGTTCGAGATGGCGAATTTGTATCCGCGCACGACCGGGTTGCCGATGACGGTGTGGGTCGGCCCGCGCGGCACTGCGCGTCACGACGTGCGGATCAAGGTCAATCAGGCGCATGGCGATCGCATGACAATCGACAATACAGCAATCGTTGGAATTCGCCCATCGCCGAACGTGATTGGAGGCCGTCTCTCCGCCGCTGATCAGCGCGCCGTCTTCGATTGGATTGCTCTGAATGAGGCGACGATCATCGCTTATTGGACCGGCAGCATCGATACGGCCGAATTGATCCAGAGGCTAAAGCCGCTGCCGCCGGCTCCTTGATCGAGGCTCAAATGCAGTCCGAAACCACTCAGCTGCCGCCGGATGTGCCGCTCGCCGATGAGTTGGCGGTCGATGAGTTGATCGAAATGGCGAACCTGACGACGGCACAGACTGGCGTCCCCGGCACGATTTTCATCTCGATCGTGATGGGTGGTCACGGCCCGCAGGTCAAGTACTTTGTCCAGCCGGGCCGGTCGCAACCGAGCTTCTCGGTCCTCATCGCCGACCCGCCGCGGGTTGTCGCCAACAGCCTGCCTGGTCGGGTTTTGCGACAGATCTCGCCGCAAGTCATCCAATGGGTGGCGTTAAACAGGGACGCGCTGCTGGATTTCTGGAACAACGGCGACACCTGGACGGACCCGCGGGTCACCGCCTTCAAGCAGGCGCTGAGGCGGATCTGACCGGTGTTCATCTCGTTTTTCCTTGAGTTGCGCGCGGCCAAGGTGCCGGCGAGCCTGCGCGAGTTTCTGACGCTGCTGGAAGCAATGCGGAATGGCGTCGCGCGCTTCGACATCGACGAATTCTATTTCCTGGCGCGCGCCGCGCTGGTCAAGGACGAGCGCCATCTCGACCGTTTCGACCGCGTGTTCGGCCATTGCTTCAACGGCATCGAAAATTTGGGCGATCCGCAGACCGAACTGCCCGAGGACTGGCTCAAAATCCTCGCCGAACGGCACCTGACCGAGGACGAAAAACGGCAGATCGCGGCGCTTGGCGGCTGGGAACAATTGATGGAAACATTGCGCCGCCGCCTCGCAGAGCAACAGGCGCGGCACCAGGGCGGCAGCAAATGGATCGGCACCGCCGGCACCTCGCCGTTCGGCAATTCCGGCTACAACCCGGAAGGCGTGCGCATCGGCCCGAAATCGGGAGGCAACCGCACCGCCGTCAAGATCTGGGACAAGCGCGAATACCGCAATCTCGACGACACCGTGGAACTCGGCACCCGCAACATCAAACTGGCGCTGCGCCGGCTGCGCCAGTTCGCCCGCGAGGGCGCCGCGCAGGAATTGGACCTGCCCGGCACGATCCGCTCAACCGCGCACAACGCCGGGTGGCTCGACCTGAAGATGCAGCCTGAGCGGCACAATCGGGTGCGGCTGCTCTTGTTTCTCGATGTCGGCGGCTCGATGGACGACCATATCCGCGTCTGCGAAGAGCTGTTTTCGGCGGCGCGCGGCGAATTCAAGCACCTCGCGCATTTCTACTTCCACAACTGCCTTTATGACACGGTGTGGATGGATTCGCGCCGGCGCCACATCGAGCAGACGCCGGTCTGGGACATCCTGCGCACCTACGACCCCGGCCACAGGATCGTGCTGGTCGGCGACGCCAGCATGAGCCCCTACGAAATCGAGAAAGAAGGCGGCAGCGTAGAGCGCTGGAACGAAGAACCCGGGCGGGTGTGGATGCAGCGCCTGTTGGAGCATTATCCAAAGGCGGTGTGGCTCAACCCGGTGCCGGAGAAACATTGGGGCGGCACGATGTCGATCGGCATGATTCGTGCGCTGATGGAGGGCCGCATGTTCCCGCTGACGCTCGATGGCATCGACCGCGCGATGCGCGAGCTGACGCATTGACCCGGTAACGGCGCGGCGGGTCAGATCCCCTCGCCCGCGCCGCGTGCCGGGTGGTCCTTCGGCCGATCGGTCGGGGGCGTCGCATCGCCGACGACGACGACCGTCACATTGCGGCCGGTCCAGTCGCGCGCATCGCGCCAGGTGAACTGGATGCGGCTGCCGCGCGGCAGCACCGCGGTGTCGAGCACCGCGACGTGGAAGCCGAGACCGCTGTCCTCGGTCGGCACGTCGGCGACCTCTTGCCACTCGTCATGGCCCCAATGCACGAGACCCGGCTCGGGCAGCGCCACCGCCAGCAGCGCTCCGGCCGGCATCGCGGCGATCGGCGCGTGCGGCCACCAGAAGGCATGCCGCGCGACGACCGGCCGGCCGCGATAGCGCCGCCAGATCGCGCGCGGGCGGGCAAACGGGTGGCCGATTTGGCGCGACGCGAGGAGCTTGACAAATTCCGCATGGGCCCAGGCGAGCGGCATCGCCGAGCCGGTGGCGCAGCCGGGATACAGCCGCCGCTGCGGGATCGGCTCGGCGTCCCACACCTGCTCTGGAAGCATGCCGCCCGGGCTCGCCATTGCCGCCATCGCTTCGAGATACGGCAGCGGGTCGCGGCCGGCGCACAGCTCGTAATGGCCGCGCTCGCCGGTCAACAGCGGCCAGCCGCGGCCGATGCCGGTGCCGTCATAGGGGCTGCCGTCGGCGTGCTCGCCGTAGCCGTCATTGCGATAGCGATGCCACACCGGGCCGTTCGGCGTGTCGGTGCGCAAGAGCGCGTCGGCCACCTTGATCGACCCGAGAATGAACGGGTTGTCCGGCCGGCGCAGACCATAGCGCGCCATGTGCAGGAACTCGTTGCCGATCTGCTCGTCGCCGCGCAGACCGCTGCTGTCGATGCGGTTGCGGATCGGTACGATCGAGTGCGAGGCAGCGGCCTGACACAAGATCTCCGGCGGCGCGACGCGCACGTAATAGCCCGGCACGTCGAAGCGCCGCGCGAGATCGGTGTCGGTGACGACGAGCCAGTTCTCGATGTTGGCGTTCCAGAAATCGGCCAGCTCCAGGGCCCAATCGGCGGCGGGCGACGGCAGCAGATCGGCGCCGGCGACCAGCGCGGCGATCGCCGTGGCCAGCGTATAGGCGTTGATGCCTTCGTTCTCCTCCCAGCGGTCCTGGCCGGTCGAGGGCCCGGTGCGCGCGATATAGCCGAGCGCGCGGCGCACCATCCGCTCGACCGCGATGCCGCGCAGCGCGTCGCGGTCTTCCAGCATCTCGGCGAGCAGCACAGGCGCCGCCGTCTCGTCGAGCTGCAGTCCCTGCCAATACGGCGTGCCGCCGAGCCACTGGTTCTGATGCCAATGACCGTCCTCGGTCTGGGTCGCGATCAGGTAGCGCAGCGTGTCGCGCGCCTCCTGCTCGGCGCCGAACGCCAACAGCGCGCTGGCGCATTGCACCAGATCGCGCGGCCACACCAGGTGATAGCCGCCGCGCTCGTCGCCGTGGTCGCCCCACGGCACGCTGAGGCTGGCGACCATCGCGCCGGGATAGGTCTTGTCTTGATGGGCCCGCAGAACGACCGCCGAGACCGCTGCCTGGTGACGGATCGTCTCCGGCAGATCGAGGGTCGGCGCGGCGCGGTCGCCGGCATACGCCAGCCACTCCTCCCAGTCCGCGATCTGGTGCTGCAGGATCTGATCGAATGGCTGCAGCACGCTCGAGACCGCCAGCGTAGCCGCCGAATCGGTGCCGCTGCTGAAGCCGAGCGCCAGCACGGCACGGCGCGGCAATTCGCCGATCAGCGCGACATTGCCCGGCCCCGCTTCGGCGAATTGCCAGGTCAGAAGGCCATGCTGCGCAAAATCCTGCCAGCCGTCGCTCGCTCCGACATAGCCCGCGCTGGCGCGGCCCAGCGCGTCGGCCTGATGCTCGTCGACCGCCACCAGCGCCATGCCGAACGGCCCCTGCTCGGCCGCCAGCACCCGGCGGCCATGATGCACTTCGACCCGCGCCGTGTTGCCGAAGCCGGTGGCGCCGAGATGCGGCGCGACCAATGCGTAAAGTTGCAGTTCGTCGTCGTCCGCGGTGCTGTCGAGGCGGCATTCGAGGCACAACACGTCGCGCCGCGGGTCGGGGGTGACGCGTATCTGCAAGGTAAAACGCGGATGTTGATGCACGATCTCGACCGCCGGCACGCCCGGCGCCAGCAGCCGCAACGTGTAGTTTCCGTTGCGCTTGATCTCGATCCAGAAGCCGTCCGGCGCCGCGACGATAAAGCCGAGATCGCGAATCTGCGGAAGATCGACGCGCGGATGATAGACCTCGTTGACGATGCCGAACCCCAGCGTGAACCACAGCCGCGCGGACCCGAGAGCGCAGCCGACGATGTCCTTGGCGCTCGAGGTCCAGGTGGGCCGGATGCCGGGGCCGCCGAACGCATGCCCTTGCGGCGCAGAAAGGTCTTGCGGGAGTTCGCTCATGGCCGCCCGATGATAGCGCATCGCGCCCATCTGCACAGCGGCTCGCGCGCCCCGCAACTGCCCGCCGGCGCCGGTTAGAGCGTCACAATCTCACCGTTCTTCGTGCATTCCGGCAGGGCGAGGTCGAGGACGGCGGCGGCGGCGCGCTCCGGCGGCGGCACGGTTGCCGGGTCCTCGCCGGGAAAGATCGCGGCGCGCAGGCGGGTGCGGGCGATGCCCGGATCGATCAGGTTGGCGCGGATGCCGGTGTTGGCGGCGACCTCGCCGGCGTAGATGCGCACCAGCGTTTCGAGGCCGGCCTTCGCCACGGCATAGGGGCCGTAATAGGGCGGCGCGTCGCGCCCGAGACGGCTCGTCACAAAGATCGCGCGCCCGGCCGCCGCGCGCCGCAGCAGCGGATCCATCGCGCGGATCAGGCGCCAGTTGGCCGTCAGATCGAGGTCGATGATCGCGCCCCACAATTTCGGATCGATGTGGCCGAGCGGCGCCATATGGCCGAATTCGGCGGCGTTGGCGACCAGCACGTCGAGCCGGCCGTAGCGCTGATACAACGCCGCTCCGAGCTCGTCGATCTTGGCGAAATCGCGCAGATCGAACGGCACCAGCGTCGCGCTGCCGCCCACTGCGCGCACTGCATCGTCGACTTCTTCGAGGCCGCCGACGGTGCGCGCCGCCAAGACGACATGCGCGCCTTCGGCGGCAAACCGCACCGCGACGGCGGCGCCGATGCCGCGCGAGGCGCCGGTGATCAGCGCAATCCTGCCGGCGAGCCGGCCCGAAGCTTGCTCCGCGCGGTTCACGTCGCGGCGATGCGCTGTTCGAGCTGGTAGAGCAGCATCGGGTTGAGGCGGAAGCGGTCGCGCAGCGCAGCGCCGTCAAGCGCGGCGAGCGCCGCCCGCTCGTCGCTCGCGAGATCGAGGCGCGCGACATAGCCTGCCGGATCGCGGCGATAGGCGGCGCGCGCCTCGGCATTCTCGACCAGCGCAAAGATCGCGGCGGCAAGCGCGCTGCGCTCGGGCGCCGTCGCCGGATAATGGAGCGGCGCTGCGGCGAGCGGCGGCGCCAACTCGGTCCAGCCGATGACGGCGTAGATGTGATGCCACGACGGCTCGAAGACGGCCGCCTGCGGCTCGCGGTCGCCGATCATACCGGCGAGAATCTGCAACCCGCGGCATTCGACATTGCCGGTCCGGTCGAGCGCGGCGGCGTCGAAGCGCATCAGATAGCGCAGGTTGCCGGCTTTCAGATGGTCGAAGATGACCCGGTCGGTGGCAATGTCGGGGTGCGGGTATTGCGGCGTACCGGGATAATGCGACAGGCCGCCGCTCGCCAGCACGACGGCACGCCGCCCGGTGCGCTCGATCGCCAGCCCCAGCGCCCGGCCGAAGGCAAAACAGCGCTCCGGCGTCGGCTGCGGCGGTACATAGGCGTTGACGAACACCGGCAGGAACGGCTGGGCGCGCTTGTAGCCGCAGAATTCCAATGGGATCGTGAACGCGGTGCCGAGCCCGGCGTCGAGCGTGAAGGCCGGATCGAAGCCGAGATCGAGAAGTTCGCGTACGATGGCATAGCCCGCCGCGCCGTCGATCGGCCAGGCGCCGCGGTGCCCGCCGCTACCCTCGGCGCGCAGCCCGCAATGGATCGCGAAGGCCGGCACGCAGCTGGTCACGAAATTGTCGCAATGCGCGTTCGAGACGACAATCAGCAGATCGGGTTTGAGAGCGCGGAAACGATCGCCGAGATCGCGCATCGCGGCATTGACGCGCGCCACCTGCGCCTTGTCCTCGGTTTCCGGCAACGTCAGGAACTGCGGCGCATGCGGCACGATCGCCGCCCCGACGATACCCGCACGCGACAACGCATTCGATTGGCTCATGCGCTCAACTCCAACTCGTTGCTCGCCATCGCTCTAATTCGCTCTGGCGGTTATGCTGCGAGGACAACGACCAGCTCGCGAGAGAGCCTATGGCCGAAGCTGATGATGTCTCAATGGACGACCTTCGCAAAGCGGTGCTGAACCTCGCGGATGCCGTGCGCGTGATTACGATCAGCGTGGACCGATTGGCGTTCAGATTAGCGCACAGCCCTATTTGGGAGCTCGATCCGTCTCTATCGATCGAGATGAACAACATCCGTGAGACGATTGGTCCAGCCAAGGGTCGGTTGAGCGCCGCGGTGGAGCTCCTTGTGAAAGACGATGTCGGACATTCCTCCTGATAGACCGCCCGTTGATTTGACCGCGTAACGCATTCGGCGTGGTCTTGGTGAACCTGCCGCGCCGGTTGCCGCGCCGATTGACGCGGGCGGCGGCGGTCCCCATCCTCCCGGAATGGACATCGGCGAACGCCTCGCGCGGCTGGAGAGCGGCCAGGATTGGATAAAGGTGATTCTCGCCCTGATCGGAGCTATCGTCATCGGCGGCTTCGCGTTTCTCGGCGTTCAAATAAACCGGCTTGATACGCGGTTTGACGCGATCGGCAGTCGTATTGATGCGCTCGGCAGCCGGATCGCAGCGGAAAACGCCAGCACGCGACAGGAACTCGTCGGCATAGCAAATGCAATTGCGAATTCGATCACCGCGGCCCGGCAGGTGCAGCCGCAGATCATCGTCGTGCCGACGCCCGTCCCCGGCGCGCGACCGTCCGCGCCAAATCAGCACCCGAAGCACTAACCGCCAGCCCCTTCAGCGCCCTGGAGCCGCCATGCCCCTCATCCCCGCCGTGCTTGATGTCGCCGACGAATTGACCCGGATCCGCCGCGACATCCACGCCCATCCCGAACTCGGCTTCGAGGAAAAGCGCACCTCCGACATCGTCGCGACGAAGCTCGCCGAATACGGCTGCGAGGTGCATCGCGGCCTGGCGACGACCGGCATCGTCGGGACGCTCAGGCGCGGCAATTCGCTGCGCGCGATCGGCTTGCGCGCCGACATGGACTGCCTGCCGATGCAGGAAATGAACGAGTTCGCGCATCGCTCGCAGCACGACGGCAAGATGCACGGCTGCGGCCATGACGGGCACACGACGGTGCTGCTCGGCACCGCCCGCTATCTCGCCGAGACCCGCAATTTC
>DATJUL010000062.1:0-4940 GCA_035502295.1 Allostellaceae bacterium
CAGGAGAAAAGGAATGACCCAAGCCCTCGACGGCATCCGCGTCATCGATATGACGCACAATCAGGCGGGGCCGGCCTGCGCGCAGATCTTGGCGTTTCTCGGCGCCGATGTGATCAAGCTGGAGGAGCCGAAGGGCGGCGATGTGGCGCGCCGCAACATGCGTGACCGGGCCGACAGCGACAGCTTGTTTTTTCTCCTGTTCAACGCCAACAAGAAGAGCCTGACGCTGAATTTGAAGAGCGAGGAGGGCAAGAACCTGTTCCGCCAGGTGATCACGCAATCGGACGTATTGCTGGAAAATTTCGGTCCCGGCGCGCTCGACCGGCTGGGCCTCGGCTGGGCGGCGCTGCACGACCTCAACCCGCGCCTCATTTACGCGACGATCAAGGGCTTCGGCACCTGGGGTCCCTATCGCGACTACAAGAGCTACGAGCCGATCGCGCAGGCAATGGGCGGCGCGATGAGCGTGACCGGCTTTCCCGACAACCCGCCGACCTATGTCGTGCCGGCGATCGGCGACAGCGGCACCGGCATGCACATGGCGATCGGCATCCTCGCCGCCTTGCAGCAGCGCCATGCAACCGGAAGCGGCCAGCAGGTCGAAGTGTCGATGCAGGACGCGATCGTCAACATCATGCGCGTCAGCCTGCGCGACCATCAGCGGTTCGGCCAGGCGATGCCGCGGCGCGGCAACGCGGTCAGCCAAACCGTGCCGAGCACGCTCTACCCATGCGCCGGCGGCGGCGCCAACGATTACGTCTTTATCAACGCCTGGGAGCGGCCGATGTGGCTGGCGATGCTCAGGGTCATCGGACGGCCGGAACTGGCCGACGACCCGCGCTTCGCCGAGGCGACGGCGCGCTGGGACAACCGCGACGCGCTCAACGCGATCATCGAGGAATGGACCGGCGCGCGCCCGAAGCACGAATGCATGCGGCTCCTCGCGGAAGCCGGCGTGCCGGCAGGCGCCGTGCAGGATACCGGCGAAGTCCTGGCCGACCCGCATCTCAAGGAGCGCGACATGATCGTCGAGGTCGATTACCCGACCCGCGGCCTCTACCAGACCGTCGGCTGCCCGGTGAAATTGTCGGATTCGCCGGCCGCGGTCACCCGCCCGCCGCTGCTCGGCGAGCACACGGAGGAACTTTTGGGCGAGTTCTGCGGCCTCGACCCCGCCGCCATCCGTCGCCTGCGCGACCAGGGAGTCGTCTGAACGAGGAGTCGGGCGATGCCGGACGATGCCAGAACCCTTTATGTCGGCCAACCGGTCAGACGGCGCGAGGACCGGCGGCTGTTGACCGGCGAGGGCCAGTTTGTCGCCGACATTGTGCTGCCGCGCATGCTGCATGCGGTGTTTGTGCGCAGCCCTGTGGCGCATGCGACGATCCGCGCTGTGGATCTCACGCACGCCGCGGCCGCGCCAGGCGTCGTGCTGGCATTGAATGGCGCCGAGCTCCTGCAATTGCTGCCGCCCGGCCCCGAGGGCCAGATCGCGATGCCGAGCAAATGGTCGACGCAGATCGAGCACAAATTCCTCGCGCCGCGCCAGCCGCTCCTCGCGCACGACAAGGTGCGGCATGTCGGCGAGGCGCTCGCCGTCATCGTCGCCGAAACGCGCGACCAGGCGGAAGACGCGGCCGAACGCGTCGCGCTCGATCTCGATGAACTGCCGGCGGTCGTCGATCCGGAAGCCGCGCTCGCGGCCGATGCGCCGCTCGTGCACGAGCGCTTCCAGACCAACCTGATCGGCGCGTTCACGGTCGGCAAGGGCGACGCTGCGAAGGCGCTCGCCGCCGCGCCGCATCGCCTCGCGCGCCGCTTCTATCATCATCGCTATGCCGCCGTGCCGATGGAATGCCGCGGCATCCTCAGCCAATACGATCGGCGCACCGACGGGATCATGAGCTGGTCCTCGACCCAGGTCGTGCACCGCGTGCGCAGCGACATCGCCGCGACCTTGGGCATGCCCGAGGCGCGGGTGAGGGTGGTCGCGCCCGATGTCGGCGGCGGCTTTGGCGGCAAGGGCCACGCCTATCCCGAAGACCTCTTGATCCCGTTCCTGGCGCGCCGGCTCGGCCGCCCGGTGCGCTGGATCGAGGAGCGGCGCGAGCATTTCATGGCCGCGACCCATTCGCGCGACCAGCTCCACGATGTCGAGATCGGCTTTGACGACGAGGGGCATATCCTGGCGGTCCGCGACGACTATCTGGTTGATTGCGGCGCCTGGAACCCGATCGGCTCCGGGGTTGCCTACAACACCGCCGTCCACCTGACCGGCCCCTACAAGATCGACCACCTCACCTGTTCGGGCCGCGTCGTCGCGACCACCAAGACGCCGAACGCACCCTATCGCGGCGCCGGCCGGCCGGAAGCCTGCTTTGCGATGGAGCGCCTCATCGATCTCGTCGCCCGCGAATTGGGGCTCGATCCCGCCCTGGTGCGCCGCCGCAACATGGTGCGCGCCGACGAGATGCCGTATAGGGCGGGCCTGCCCTACCGCGACGGCGAGCCGATCGTCTATGACAGCGGCGATTATCCCGGCGGTCTCGACCAGGCGCTGGAAGCATTGGGCGGCCTCGCGGCATTCCGCCGCCGACAAGCGGAGGCGCGGCAGCAGGGAATCTGGCTCGGCCTCGGCATCGGTTGCTACATCGAGGGGACCGGCGTCGGGCCGTTCGAAGGCGCCGTCGTGCGCATCGATCCCTCCGGCAAGATCTACATCTCCTCGGGCGCCTGCAACCACGGCCAGGGCATGGAGACGGTGTTCGCGCAGATCGTCGCCGATCAGTGGAAAGTCATGCCCGAGGACGTCGTCGTGGTGACCGGCGACACCGCGGCGATCCCGATCGGCTTCGGCACGATGGCGAGCCGCAGCACGGTCACCGTGTCGGCGGCGCTGCACCATGCCAGCGAAAAGCTGCGCGACAAGGCCTTTGCGATTGCCGCCAACATTCTGGAGTGCGCGCCGGCCGATCTCGAACTGCGCCACGGCGGCCGGGTCGGTGTCGTCGGCGTGCCCGGCGCCGAATTGAGCCTCGCGCGGCTGGCGCACGCGGCGCGCCCCGGCTGGGACAGCTCCCGGCCCGACGGGATGGAAGCCGGCCTCGAGGAGACCCATTACTGGGAGCCGCCGACCGTGACCTGGAGCTATGCGGTGCATGCGGCGATCGTCGAGGTTGATATCGAGACCGGGCGTGTCGCGATCGAAAACTATGCCGTCGCCCACGATTGCGGCGTCGTCGTCAACCCGATGCTGGTCGAGGGCCAGGTCATGGGCGGCGCCGCGCAGGGGCTTGGCGGCATTCTCAGCGAGGCGATCGCGTACGACGCAAAGGGGCAGCTGCTGTCCGGCACGCTGATGGATTACGCGCTGCCGGCAGCGGCCGACATCCCGGCCATCCGCGTCGTGCACCAGCATTCGCGCTCGCCGCTCAACCCGCTCGGGGTCAAGGGCGTCGGCGAGGGCGGCGCGGTGGCGCCGCCGGCGACGATCGCCAACGCGGTGTGCGACGCACTGCTGCCATTCGGCATCGAGCTCAATTCGACGCCGATCCGCGCCGAACTTCTCGTCAAAGAACTCGCTCCGCGCCGCGGCGGCGATTAACGCTTTGTCAACCACGCAACAGCAATCCTCAGCGCGGTCTTTTGCGGGGTTCGCGATGTTGTCACATGAATGGCGCGAGCTGGAAGTGCTGTGCGAACGCATCAGCGATTTGCGCCATCGCTACACTTCGGCGCTGAAGACCAACAATGCCGGTCTGGTCGAGGGGCTCAAGGTCGACCTGGAGCGGGCCAAACGCCTGCGCGAGCAGCTCGTGCACCACATCTCGGCGAGCCTCGGCCGGGCGGCGGCCGAAGGCGCGCGGGGCCCCTGGCCGGATACCGGCGATGAAGACGAACCGCGGCTGACGGCCTAACTGGAACGGTGACGCGCGACTCGGTCGCGCCGCAACCGATGTCGCGCACAGAACGGCTGTCGTCGATTGGATCCCGCCTTTTCTGCGGCGCGACCGCGGGTCGCGGCGAGCTCGTCGTGTTTTTGCCACATCGGTGTGCGATGATGCTCTCCGATCCGCGGCACACTTGAAACATGACCGATCGCCAATACAGGTTTAATCTGACGATCTGCGGCATCGCTGAACTTGATGAATATTGCGACGGCAAGATTACCCATCTGCTGTCGATCAGCGATCCGGACTGGATCGAGGCGGCCGCAGTCGCGGCGTTTGCGCCGGAGCGGCGGCTTGCCCTGCGCTTTCACGATATCATCGAGCCGGCGCCTGATCGTCTGGCGCCGGGCCGCGAGGATGTGGCGCGGCTGCTGGCGTTCGGCCGCGAGTTGGCGGCGGGCGACCATCTCCTCGTGCATTGCCATGCCGGCATTTCCCGCTCGACCGCTGCGGCCGCGCTGATCCTGGCGCAGGCCGATCCGGCGCGCCCGGCCTGCGAGGTGCTGCAGCTTGTGACGGAACTGCGGCCGCGTGCCTGGCCCAACCTGCGGATTCTCGAATTCGGCGACGACCTGCTCGGCCGCGGCGGCGAAATTCCCGCCGCGGCCGGCCTGGTCTATCGCCGGGTGCTGGCCCGCGACCCGGCATTTGGCGACATGATCATCGCCGGCGGCCGCGGCCGCGAGGTCGGCGCCGCCCTCAGCTCGCCGGCGCCGGCGCAAACGGGCTGACGATCGGGCCGTCGACATCATAGTTGACGCGCAGCACGACAAACCACGAACGGTTCGGGTCGATAACGGTGCCGTCGGGCGCGGCGAGGCGGCCGTCGGCGGTCGTCGGGATGTGCCACAGCGCAACCGTGTTGGCGACGTTGCCGCCGATGCCGTCGATCGAGCCGCGATGCGTCGCGACGACGATGTCGCAATGGCTGCGGAAGCGCCCGGCCGGCAGATCGGCGTAGCGAATGCGCCGGCTGCCGCGCCACAGGCA
>DATJUL010000063.1:0-2898 GCA_035502295.1 Allostellaceae bacterium
GGTCGCCGTCCACACTGCGCAACGCTAAAGGCCAAATATGCAAAACTCTGCCCTGCTAAGGGCGAAATCGCGCTGCAACCGTAAAGGCCTAATTGATTGATTTCACATGCGGCCCACTGCACTTGGCAGGGCAGTACGACACCCTGGCACCTCGCCGCCACGATCGAGGGCCTGCGCCTGCGCATGGACCCTTATCTCCGCATCATCGATCGCGGCGACATTCTCGACAAAGCCAAATTCGCCCTCGGCCTGCACCAATGGATCGTCGAGCCGGATTTCGATCAGGAGGGCGAGGTACAGCGCGCCGAGGCGCTGCTGGCACGGCAGCCGGCGTCGCTACCGCCGCTGATCGCCGCCGCCGACGGCTTGCGGGACTGGATCGAAACCGGGGAAACCCGGCCGGCGATGCGCTCGGCGCTGGTGCGGTTCTGGCACAAGCGCGGCCTGCTCCGCCTGCCCATCCCGCTCACCGGCGCCGCTTCGCTCGGGTCCGAGCAGAGCTGGGAGGCCGATGCCTGGCTGCCGGCGTTTCTGCGGGCCATCGAGCGCGAGGCTGCCGACGCTCTCGACTTGCTCTACGCCATGGAGCGGGCCTGGTTCGAGGCCCGGCGCAGCATTACCAAGCGCCGCCGGGATTCACACGTCACCGCGGCGGTCGATCTGCTCGCGGCGGCCCCCGTGCTGTCGGCGACCACGCTCGCCCGCATCCTTGGCATCGCCATCAAGAGCGCCATCCGCATCCTCGACGCGCTCGTGGCGACGGAGATCGCGATCGAGGTGACGCATCGTTCCAAGCGGCGGCTGTTCGGTCTGCAGGGCTTGGCCCCGTTACGGCGCGTGGTGCAGCCGCCCTACCGGCCCGATTCAAACCGCGGTCGCGGCCGGCCGCGCCACGACATCGAGGAGGACGTGCCGGTCGGATCGCCTTCTCCGCTGCCGCCGCTGACCCCGATCGAGCGTCGGGCCTTCGATTACACCGGGCTCGAAGAGGCGATGGCGCATCTCGATGCCGTTGTCCGCGCATCCCGGTCTGCCTTGCGTTCAATCGCCGATGGCACGTACTGCGCTGGCGTAAGCTCCGCGCCAAGCCGTGCCGACGCGGCGCCGGACTGCTAGCGTCAGCCTATGACCGGGCCCTTGCCGACACCGCAAACCTATCCCGACTTGCTGGCCACGCTGAAAGCGCGGATCCGCGACGCGCGCCTGCGCGCCGCGGTCAGCGTCAACCGAGAACTGATCCTGCTCTATTGGGAGATCGGCCGTGATATTTTGGTCCGGCAGTCCGCGGAGGGCTGGGGGACCGCTGTCATTGATCGCCTGGCGCGCGACCTTCGTCGCGATTTTCCAGACATGACCGGCCTCTCCCCGCGCAACCTGAAATATATGCGGGCGTTCGCCGAGGCCTGGCCGGACCGGGCAATCGTGCAACAGCTTGTTGCACAACTTCCTTGGGGCCATAACATCCGCCTGCTCGAGGCCCTCAAGCAGCCGGAGGAGCGCGCCTGGTACGCCAGCCAGGCAGTCGAGCACGGCTGGAGCCGGGCCGTCCTGGCGCATCAGATCGAGGGACGGCTGATCGATCGCGCCGGCAAGGCGCCGACCAATTTTGCCCAGACCCTGCCGAGCCCGCAATCGGACCTGGCCCGCGAGCTGCTGAAGGACCCGTACGATTTTGAGTTCCTGGCCGCGGCAGCGGACATCTCGGAGCGGGAACTCGAGCGCGGGCTGCTCGACAATCTGCGGCAGCTCCTCCTGGAACTCGGCAAGGGGTTCGCCTTCGTCGGTAGCCAGTATCACCTCGAGATCGGCGACCAGGATTTTTACCTCGATCTGCTGTTCTACCACCTGCGCCTGCGCTGCTTCGTCGTCATCGATCTCAAGGTCGACGACTTCAAGCCCGAATACGCCGGCAAGATGAATTTTTACCTGTCGGCCGTCGACGATGTGCTGCGCCATCCCGATGATGCACCGACGATCGGACTGATCCTGTGCAAGGGCCGGAACGAGGTCATCGTCGAATACGCCCTCCGCGACAGCGCTAAACCCCTCGGCGTCGCGGCCTATCGCGTCTCGCCGCAGCTGCCCAAGCAGTACGAGGCCGAGTTGCCGACCCCGGCCGATCTCGCCCGCGAGTACCCCCTCATGGCGCTGGTCAAGCTGCGGATCGACCTCGAGCGCCTGCTGCGGCAGCTGACGCAACAGCAGGGCGTACCCGACGGCCCGCCGACCCTGGGGCTGGGGCCGACGCTACAGCGCCTCGCGACGGCCGGCGGCTTGCCGCCGGGCGCTGCGGACTTTGGCGAGACGCTGCGCGTCCTGAATGCGGCGGCGCATGGTGTGGATATTTCAACGGACGCGGCTGCCGCGGCCTTGGACGCAGGCACACGACTCCTCGACGCGCTCCGGCGGCGATTGGAGGATCCATGAGCGACGAAGGCGAGCCAAGCGACACCACGGTCTGTGAGGCGTGCGGCACGGCGGTCCCGACCTACGATATCGTGAACTATGGCTCGATCGAGCGAGACTACCGCGCGCTTTGCACAAGCTGCTTCAACGTCGAGGTCGCCAGTGCGTTGGGGCTGGAGCATTTCGAGCACGTCCGGCTCGAGCCGGTGGTGATGACCGACTGCGCCGGCGAGCAGTGTCATGCTGCCGCTTGGAATGAGAAAGGCTTTTCTAGAGTTATCAGGGAGTTGAGTATTGCCGTTAAATCGCGAAATTGCCGTTGGGAATGAGAATTCCGGGGCCGGCGCCAACGGGTCTGTCGCGATTTGCGTGCTAGCCGCTTGGCCGGGTTGTTCCCAGGTATATGCGTGCCGACATCGGACCGAATGGAGATCAAACCGCAATGGGAGCCCGGTCCCGACATCCGGGTAGTGGATGCAAAGCTCTGCCAAG
>DATJUL010000064.1:0-5417 GCA_035502295.1 Allostellaceae bacterium
ATCCGCACGACAAGCGATCTCGGCCGGTTCGCCGACCGCGATTTCGTCACCGAGGCGGTGTTCGAGGACGAGGGCGTCAAGGCGGAGGTCTACCAGACGCTCGACCGGGTCTGCCGGCCCGGCGCGATCCTCGCCAGCAACACCTCGACGATCCCGATCTCGACGCTCGCCTCCCATGTCGGCGAGGCGCGCCGGCCCACCTTTATCGGCACGCATTATTTCTCGCCGGCCTCGCGCATGAAACTGGTCGAGATCATCCCGGCCTTCGATACCGCGCCGGCGACGGTCGAGACCGCGATGCGCCTCGTCACCGAGGCCGGCAAGACGGCGATCCCGGTCAAGGACGTCGCCGGCTTTGCCGTCAACCGCATGTTCCTGATATTTCTGCAGGAAGCGGTGCGGCTGGTCGAGGACGGGGTGGCGACGCCGGAAGACATCGACACCGCCTGCAGGCTCGGCCTCGGCCACCCGATGGGACCGTTCGAACTGATGGACGCGGTCTCGTCGAAACTGTGCCTGCAGGTGTCGGACATCCTCCACGACGCCTATGGCGAGCGTTTTCGCCCGCCGGCGCTGTTGAAGCAGCGGGTCACGGCCGGGTTTGTCGGCGGCCGCGGCAACCGCGGCTGGCGCAGAAGCGGGTGATCCGATTTAGGCGAACGATTCGGTTATCGCCGAATAGACCAGCGTGCGCAGGTCGCGGCGCAAGGTCAGCCGCGCTTCGCTGCCGATGACCTGGGTCATGAACACGACCGTCAGGTCTTCCTTGGGATCGATCCAGAACGCCGTCGCCGCCGCGCCGCCCCAGAAATATTCGCCGAGCGAACCGGGCAGCCGCGTCTTCGCGACATCGATGTTGACGCCGCAGCCCAATGAAA
This sequence comes from Allostellaceae bacterium, assembly GCA_035502295.1. GTDB lineage: Bacteria > Pseudomonadota > Alphaproteobacteria > ATCC43930 > CGMCC-115725 > DATARH01. The sequence continues at coordinate 879 of DATJUL010000064.1, forward strand.
ATCCGACGCCGGCATAGCTGGTTTCGCTGAACATGCCGGGCAGCGCCAGGTCGGCGACCTCTCGACCGTCGGGCAGGTAGTTGAGGCTGAACAGCGCGACGGTCTTGGGGCTGAGAATCTGCACGCCGTCGAGTGTGCCCCCCTGCAGCATCATTTGGCAGAAGCGCAGGTAATCGTGCGCCGTCGAGACCAGCCCGCCGCCGCCCGATTCGAGCGCCGGCGGTTTGGTGAACATGCCGCCGCGCGAATCATCCTGGACCTTGAGGCCCGGCCCCGGGCCGGCCGGCTGATAGCACGAACTGAAGCGCTCGATCTTGTCCTCCGGCACGAAGAACGCCGTGTCGTGCATGCCGAGCGGCTCGAACAGCCGAGTGCGCAGGAATTCGCCGAATTTCATGCCCGACAGCTTTTCGACGAGATAGCCCAACACGTCGATCGCCACCGAATAGTTCCACCGCGTGCCCGGCGAGAATTCGAGCGGCAGCCTTGCCAGCCGATCGACCATGCCCTGTAGCCCGCCCTCGGCCTGGAAGCCCGCCACGTTGAAGCGGCGATAGGCGGCGTCGACCACGCTGCGCATCATAAAGCCGTAGGTGAGGCCGGCGGTGTGGGTCGCCAGGTCGATGACCTTCATCGGCCGCTCGACTGGAACCGTCAGGAAGCTCGGCGGCGCGTCGGCGAGCAGCGACGGCATCCCGCTCTGATAGACGCCAAGCTCCTCCCATGCCGGGATGTGCGTATGGACGGCGTCGTCGAGGCCGATGAGGCCCTCCTCGGCCAGCATCATCAGCGCGACCGCGGTGATCGGCTTGGACATCGAATAGATGCGGAAGATCGCGTCCTCGCGCATCTTGCGGCCGCGCTCGATGTCGATATGGCCGGCCATGCTGGTGTGGACGAGTTCGCCCTTGCGATAGACATGGGCCAGCATGCCGGGCAGATAGCCGCCCGCGACATAGCGGCGCGTCATCACGTCATCGAGCCGCTTGAGGCGCGCCGACGACAGGCCGACGGTTTCAGGCTTCATGCTGCTGTCCTCTCGATTGCTAGGCTGCGGGCGTTGCCAATGAATAGCGCGGGTCGGCGGCGAGTTCGCGCACCGGGCGCAGAAATTCCGGGTCAAACACCTTGGTTGCCATGACCTGGCAGCGGCGAATGAGGCGGATTTCGTCGGCGCGGTAATCGGCGATCGCGCGGTGGATCGTGCCGAGATGGTCCCACAGCAGGAGATCGCTTTCGCGCCACACATTGGTATAGCGAAAGCGCATCTCCAGCTGGTGCGCGAACAAAAACTCCAACATCGCGTCGCTGTCGCGCTCCGATAATTCGTTGATGCGCACGGCATAGCCGGGATTGCAGTACAGGACCTTCCTGCCGGTGATCGGATGGGTCAGGAACACCGGATGGGTGACGGACGGCCGGCGGCGGCGCTGCTCGTCGGTCATCGCCGGGCGCGGGCTCCCGTGGTTCTGCCGCATGTTCTCCCAGAATCTCTCGAAATTGTGCGTCGCGGTCATGCCGGCAAGGCGCGTCTTGATCGCCGCCGGCAGTTCGTCATAGGCCAGGTGCATGTTGGAGAACTCGGTGCCGCCCAAGGCCTTGCCGTCGCGGTGCGGGATGCGCAGGCCGTAGAGCACGTTCACAAAGCCCGGCACCTCGCGGTAGGTCATGTCGGTGTGCCAGTCCTGCCCGGCGTCCGGGCTGCCGATATACTGCCCGTCCTCTTTCAGGTTCGACAAGATGTCGATCTCGGGATACTCGCGGCCGCCGTCGGCGTCGCGAAGCGGGTTGCCCTGGATCTCGCCGAAGCGCTCGGAAAACCGTTTCAGCGCGGCGAGATCGAGATGCTGGTCGGGAAAACGCAAGACGCCGTAGCGGCCGAGCGCCTGGAGCACGCGGGCGAAAACGCGCTCGCCAAGCGGGGCGGCCAGGTCGATCCCGCTTACCGTTGCGCCGAGCACCGCTCCCGTCGGTTCGATCGCCAGCATCGCGCATCCTCTTCGCGGTCGTCGCAGTCGCTCACTATAGGGCATTTGCACTGTGCGGCGGTATCCTCGGCCCTGCATTCGCGGAGGAGACCAATGCAGCCGCTGCAAACCAAGCCGCTGCCGGCCGCGGTTCGCGCCCGACGCAGTAAAGCAGACTCCGCATCGCCGCCGGGAAGGGAATAGAACGAAGCGGGATGGGTTGAGTGGAGCGAACCCATCGCGGCGACGCCCGTCATGGCCGGGCTTGACGCGATCAAGTCCGGGCATCACGCGTTTTTGGGTAATTTGTGGCCGAGGTCGGCCGATTACCGCCGGCGTTCGCCGGAGGCAATCAGCCCTGCGACTCTGCTTGCTGCTGAGCCTTGATCGAGGCCTTTTGACGTCGATTGGCGATGCGAGCGAGGCGGTCTTTGACGGACTGCTCATCGAAGCGGCCGGGATCGAAATCGCCGAGCCACTCCTTCACATCTTGATGTTCGGGGTGAGCGGGATCGGCGAGGGCATCGAGTTGGGCATAGAAGCCGGGAATGCCGCCGCAATCTTCCGGCGGCGCCGGGTTCTCGCCGGCGATATAGCGCGGATAGGCCACGGCCGGATCGGCGGGGCGCGGCTTGGTCAGCGTCAGCTGGTGTTCCCAGCAATCGCCCATGTCATAGGTATAGCCGAGCCGCGTGACGCGCGGCCGCAGCAGGTCCTGCAGGGTCATTCTGGCGGCGCGGCTGCTGCCGATCGGCTCGCGGCCGACCGTGAACTCCCACAGATGGGCGTCCTCCCAATCCATGGCGGCCTGGATGACGGCGTGGAGCTGTTTGAGGGTCATCGCGACCGGCACCTCGACCTCGCGCCAGATCGGCGGATCGCTGTCGATAAGGTCGATGCGCAACGTGGCGATTGTTTCGGACATGGCATTATCCTCGCTGCTTAACTCTGGCCAGCGGTTGGATCGACTCACGGCCGCCCTTCCTCTGCTGCCCCGGCGGAAGCCGGGGTCCACACTTCAACCGCGCAACCGTCGTATCCATGGGTCCCGGCTTTCGCCGGAAATGCGGTGGTTATGAAGCGTTCCTTGATCCATTCGATGGTTCCGGCCCGGGCTGGGCGGCCCGTTTGCTCACGAACATCCGCTGGTTGAGCCGCAGGTGTCGCATTTGAGGCAGGTGCCGCTGCGCACGAGGGTGAAGTTGCCGCATTCGCCGCAGCTGTCGCCTTCGTAGCCCTTCATGCGGGCTTCGCGGATCTGGTGGTCGAGCAAATCCGGACGCGGGTCGGGTTGCGGCGCGGCGAGCGCGATCGCGGTGGTTTCGACCGCCAGCGTCCCGGCGAAGAGCGGCATGTCGGCGGTGTCGGCCACGGGGCGCGGTTCGAGCGAGCGGGGGCCGGCGGCGCCGCGGCCGCTATCGCCGCGCGAGGCGGCACGCTTGCCGCCGCCCTGCAAGACCGTGAGGCCCTTGCGTACATAGCCTTGGCTGGCGACGCGCTGCATCATCGCGGCGACCTCGACCGCTCCGGCGGCGCCGGCGGCCGGCTCGCGCACGTTCGGCTCGGGCCACTGATGGGATTCGGCGACGACGCCCTTGCCGACCGTATCGGGCATCAGATCGGCCGGCTCGACATGCGCCAGGTCGCCGCGCCCGAGATAGGAGATCGCCAGCTCGCGGAAAATGTAGTCGAGGATCGAGGTTGCCATCTTGATCGTGTCGTTGCCCTCGACGATGCCCGACGGCTCGAACCGGGTGAAGGTGAACGCCTCGACATATTCTTCGAGCGGCACGCCGTATTGCAGCCCCAACGAGATCGCGATCGCGAAATTGTTCATCAGCGAGCGAAAGGCCGAGCCTTCCTTGTGCATGTCGATGAAGATTTCGGCGATCCGCCCGTCCTCGTATTCGCCGGTGCGCAGATAGACCTTGTGGCCGCCGACCGTCGCCTTCTGGGTATAGCCCTTGCGGCGCTGCGGCAGGCGGGTGCGCTCGGCGCGGATGACGATCCTTTCGACGATGCGCTCGACGATGCGCTCGGCGACCAGCGGGGTGCGCTGCGCCGGCGACAGTTCGTACAAGTCTTCGGTTTCCTCCTCGTCGTCGCCGAACAGCGTCGACGCCAGGGGCTGCGACAGCTTCGAGCCGTCGCGGTAGAGTGCGACGGCCTTGAGGCCGAGGCGCCACGACAGGCGGTAGGCGTCCTTGCAGTCCTCGACCGTCGCGGCGTTCGGCATGTTGATCGTCTTCGAGATGGCGCCGGTGATGAAGGGCTGCGCCGCCGCCATCATGCGGATGTGGCCGTCGACCGAGATCGCGCGCGTCCCCAGTTTGCCGCACGGGTTGGCGCAATCGAACACGGGCAGATGCTCCGCTTTCAGGTGCGGCGCGCCCTCCAGCGTCATCGCGCCGCAGCACCAGGCGTTGGCGGCCTCGACCGCGGCGCGCGCGAAGCCGAGCGCCGACAGCAGATCGAAGCCCGGCTCGGCGATCGTCTCGGGCGAGAGGCCGAGCCGCTCGATCAGGAAATTCTCGCCGAGCGTCCATTTGTTGAAGGCGAACTTGATGTCGAA
>DATJUL010000065.1:0-4059 GCA_035502295.1 Allostellaceae bacterium
CCGAACACCCGCAGCAGTTCCGGCACCAACTCGGTCAGCATCTCGCGCGCCCGCTGGCTGCGCGTGGCGCGCAGGCGGCCGTGATGCCAGCCCCGCACCAGGGCGGCGACGCCGGCCGGTTCGGCAAAACCGAGCCGCGCCAGCGTCGCCAGCGTGTCCGGGTCGTCGTCGGTGCCGGTGAACACGAGGTTGCCCGGCCCCGCGAGGCTCGGCGCTTCCTCGAACAACTCGGCGTAGGCCGTCTCGACCGAGCCGAGATGCGCGCGCAATTCGGCGACGAAGCGGTCGGGCTCGCGGCAGCCGAGGAATGTCGCAAACCGGGCGACGCCGGCCTCATCCGGCGGCAGGCGATGGATCTGCGCGTCGTCGACCATCTGCAACCGATGCTCGACCCGCCGCAGGAATCGGTAATCTGCGATCAACGTATCGGCGGTCCCAGCGTCGATTCGCCCGACTTCGGCGAGCCGTCGCAACGCCACACAGGTCTGGCCGACGCGCAACTGCGGCATCCGCCCGCCCCAGATCAGCTGCTGCGTCTGGGCGAAGAACTCGACCTCGCGGATGCCGCCGCGCCCGAGCTTGATGTCGTGCCCGGCGACCGCGATCCGGCTGCCGCCGCGATGCGCCTCGATCTGCCGCTTGATCGAATGGATGTCGCGGATCGCCGCAAAATCGAGATGGCGGCGCCAGATGAAGGGCTGCAATCCGGCGAGAAAACGCCGCGCGGCAAGCCGGTCTCCGGCGATCGGGCGGGCCTTGATAAGCGCCGCGCGCTCCCAGTTCTGGCCGACGGTTTCATAATAAGTCAGCGCCGCCGGCACCGAGATCGCCAGCGGCGTCGACCGCGGGTCGGGTCGCAGCCGCAGGTCGGTGCGAAAAACGTAGCCATCACCGGTGCGCTCGTCGAGAATACGCACAAGGTCGCGGGCCAGGCGGCCGAACGAGGACTGCGCCCTGTCTTGCGCGTCTTGCGGCAGGCAGGCCGGATCGAAGAGGAGGATCAGGTCGATATCGCTCGAATAATTGAGTTCCTCGCCGCCGAGTTTGCCCATGCCGAGGACGACGAGGCCGCTGCCGCGCTCCGGATCGCCGGGATCGGCCACGGGCATTCCCCGATTTGCCGCCTCGCGCAAGAGGCAGCGCACCGCCGCGCCGACCGCGGCGTCGGCAAACCGGCTCAGCGCCGCCATCTGCCGCTCCAGTGGCCAAAGCCGGGCGATGTCGGCGACCGCGACCAACAGCGCGACGCGGCGCCGCGCGAGGCGCAGCCGGCGCATCAATGCCGCCTGATTTTCGCCGCGATCGTCCCGTCTTTCGATGTCCGCGGCAATTTCCGCGAACGGCTTCTCGGCCCCCTCGGCGACGAGACGGGTCAAGAAATCCCATTCGGCGACGGCAAGGAAGCTGAGGAACGGGCTGTTGCCAAACAGCGCAGCGGTGATGTGCCGCCCCGGAGGCGTGGCGCTCCACTCGCGGGCGAGTGCGGCGCGGCCTTGATCGGCGGCCTCGGCCAACGCGACCTCCCACGCGGCGTGGCCGAGATCGCACAGCCTCGCATCGGCGGGCTGCGGCAATTCGTCAGCACTTTCGGAGAGATAAGATAACAGCGTCATTGGAAGATCTGGCCGAACGCGGCGAGGCTCGTCCGCTTGCCGAGCCGGGTCAAGCGTCGCCCGAACCGGCAGCCGCGACCCCGGGCCCGCTGCGGCCGCGCCGGGCCCTGCATCGCCGAGCGGCGCGCCATGTCGGGCGCGGTGCCCATCATGTGCTGCGCTGGGCCGGCGCGGTAGCGGCGGTGCTGATCCTCGCCGCCGCGTTCGCCATCTGGCGTCTGATGCAGGGGCCGGTCGAGCTGAATTGGCTCTCTCCCTATGTCGAGGCTGGGCTGCAGCGCTCGGGCATCGACTTCAAGGTCGGGGTGTCCGACGTGCGCATCGGCATCGACCGCGGCACCCATCAGCTCGAACTGCGCGCCGACAATGTCCGTCTGTCGCGGCGCGACGGCGCGCCGCTGGCGCGGTTTCCCGAAGTGGCGGCCGGTTTCGCGCTCGGCGCGCTGCTGCACGGCCGGCTGGCGCCGACCGCGCTTGTCATCGACGATCCGGTGCTGCACCTGGTGCGCGATGCCGGCGGGGCGATCAGCGCGCAGATCGGCAGCGATAAGGCGCCCGATCTCGGCCCGCGGATGCTCGAACGGCTGGCCGGCCCGCCCAAGCCGGGTGCCCCGCTCGCGCTGTTGCGCCGCATCAGCATTCGCGACGCGACGCTGTTTGTCGAAGATCGCCGCAGTGGCCGCACCTGGCGGCTGAATCGCGTCGACATCGCGATCGACCGCAGCCCCAAGGGGGCGCTCGGCGACGTGTCGTTTGCCGTGCCGCTCGGCGATACGATACCGCGGCTGCATGCGAATTACCGCTTTCTCGCCGCGCGCCAGCTGCTCGATCTCAGCCTGGCGATCGATGGCGTGAAGCCGGACCGGCTGCCGCCGCTGATCCCCGAGTTGGCGCAGCTCCGGCACGTTGCCGCCCCGGTTTCCGGCACCCTGGAGACGCGGATCGATCTGGCGCGGGGCGAGGCGCAAGGCTCGCGCCTCGATCTCGCGCTCGGCAGGGGCCGCATTTACAGCGATTGGCTCGCGGGCGGCGGCATCAGGGTCGAGCGGGGCGAACTGCACGCGACCTACGCGCCGGAAAAGAACGAGGTGCGGGTGGCCAGCTTCGCCATCGACCTCGGCGGCGGTACGCGCCTCGCGCTGCACGGGACGGTCGGCGGGGTCACCCCGTCGCTGGCCGCCGCCTCCGCCACGGCGCAGCCGTCGCGCCATCTGACCGGCCGCTTCACGGCCGCGCTGACGCACGTGCCGCTCGGCCGCTTTGCCGCCCTGTGGCCGCCGGCATTTTCCCCCGGGGCCCGACGATGGACGCTCGCCAACATCCGCGACGGCATGCTCGATAAAGGTGCGGTGCGGATCGCCGTCGATCTCGACCCGACGACCCACACCGCGAGCCTGGTGAGTGCCAAGGGGCGGCTGGACTACCACGGCTTGACCGTCACATATCTCGACGGGCTGCCGCCGGTCAGCAAGGTTGACGGCACCGCAATCTTCTCCGGCAACCGCCTGGTGTTCACGCCGACCGGCGGTGTGGTGCGGGGGCTCCGGGTCGTCGTCGGCACCCTGACGGTCAGCGATTTGGCGGGGCAAAACCAATGGATGACGATCGACCTCGGCGTCGCCGGCCCGGTCAAGGATGCGCTTCAGATCATCGACTCGCCGCCGCTTCGGTATGCCCACGAGATCGGTCTCGACCCGGGGCGCGTCGGCGGCCGCGCCGAGACACGCCTGCATTTCCGGTTTCCGCTGCTTGCCGATCTGAAGCTTGACGCGGTGGATTACAGCGCCACGGCGACGATAACCAGTGCGAGCATCCCCGATCTCGCCTTCGGCTACGGCATCCGCGGCGGCCGGTTCGCGCTCGACCTCGATCGCGGCGGCGCGCGGTTGCGAGGGAACGGCTTGTTTGCCGACGTTCCTGCCAAATTGCGCGCGACGCTGCGGTTTCATGCGAAAAGCGGGCCGCATGCCGTCTTCCGGGTTGGGATGACGCTCGACGAGGCGGCGCAGCGGCGCCTTGGCGTCGATGTCGCGCCCGATCGCGTGCACGGCCCGATCGCGATCGACGCGACATACGCCGCCTTTGCCGCCGAACGGGGCGAGGCGACCGCCACGCTCGATCTGCGCGGCGCGACGCTGTCGGTCCCCGAAGCCGGCTGGAAGAAGCCGCGCGGGCAGCCGGGCAGCGCCCGCATCGTGCTCGACCTGGCGAACCAGAAAATCGCGCATATCCGGCAGATCACGGTCAACGCCGCCGGGCTCGACGGCCGCATGACCGCGATGCTTGCGCCTGACCGCAAATCAATCGCTGCCGTCGCCATCAGCCGGCTGGTGATCGGCGGCGACGAGCTCAGCGGCACGGTCGTCCGCCGCCCGGGCGGCGGCTGGCGTGCCGACATCGATGCCGCGCGCGCCGATGCGACGCATCTGCTGCACGATGCGATGAA
>DATJUL010000066.1:0-6091 GCA_035502295.1 Allostellaceae bacterium
AGGCGCTGCTTCAGTTCGGTGGCCTTGGCAAAGGCGCCGAGGTTTATGCTGGCGGCGAGTTGTTCGGCGGCTGACGCCATTACGGTTTCATCCCAAAGCGGTCGAACGTAATACGATCTTCGGTCACGCGGCTTGCCGCAAGCGTGTCATTGCGAGCCCACCGGCCCGGCCTCTGGCCGGCCCGAGATAAACTCCGCGAAGCAATCCCGAAGGATCACGCAGGTTTGACCGGGATTGCTTCGTCGCTCCGCTCCTCGCAATGACATGGTGCGCAATCGGGGCCAGTCTTCGGCCGCTCAGCCGACCGACGCCGGGGTTTCCGCCGCGGCCGCGGCTTTCCCGGCGCCGCGCACGACGAGCGTGCCACCCACCGCCTCGACCGCCGCCTTCGCCGCCGCGGACGCGCCGGCCACTTCGAGCGTCAGCGCGGTCGTCAGCTTGCCCTTGGCCAGCAGGCGCACGCCGTCGCCGGGCCGCCGCAGCACCCCGGCTGCGACGAGGCGGCCCACGTTGACCGCGCCCTCGGGGCTGAGCTTGCCGGCGTCGAGCGCCTGCTGCAGCCGTCCGAGATTGACGATCTTATAGTCCTTCTGAAATATCTTGTTGTTGAAGCCGCGCTTCGGCAGGCGGCGATGCAGCGGCGTCTGGCCGCCTTCGAAGCCGTTGAGCGCGACACCCGAGCGCGCGGTCTGCCCCTTGCCGCCGCGCCCCGAGGTCTTGCCCTTGCCCGAGCCGATGCCGCGCCCGACCCGCTTCGCGCGGTAATGCGCGCCCGGATTGTCTCTGATCTCGTTGAGCTTCATCGCCTTGTCATCCCGTCGCCGGCCTTTGGTTCCGCGTCCCTCCGCGTCATCCGCGGTCTTGACCCGCGGATCTCAGAGATGGCCGGGTCAAGCCCGGCGATGACGGCGAGCCCGGGACTTAGTCAAATGGGTGTCCTACCCCTCGTTTTCGATACGCACGAGGTGCTTTACCTTGTTGATCATGCCGCGCACCGAGGGCGTGTCTTCGAGCGTCCGCCTTCGGTGCCGCTTGTTGAGGCCGAGGCCCTTCAGCGTTGCCTCCTGGTCGGCGGGGCGCCCGATCGGGCTGCCGGTCTGCACGACCGTGACGGTCTTTTTCGAGTCGGCGGACGTCATTGGCATCACGCGTTCTCGCGCGCTTCGCTCTGCGGCCGGCCGAGGATGTCGGCGACCCGCTTGCCGCGCCGCGCCGCGACCGCGCGCGGGCTCGTCATATGGCCGAGCGCCGCGAAGGTCGCCTTGATCATGTTGTGCGGGTTGGACGTCCCGACCGATTTGGCAACGACATCCTGCACGCCCAAGGCCTCGAAGATCGCCCGCATCGGCCCGCCGGCGATGATGCCGGTGCCGGGCTTGGCGGCGCGCACGATGACCTTTCCGGCGCCGTAGCGGTCGACGATGTCGTGGTGCAGCGTGCGGCCCTCGCGCAGCGGCACGCGGATCATGCCGCGCCGGGCCTGCTCGGTTGCCTTGCGGATCGCTTCCGGCACCTCGCGCGCCTTGCCCGCGCCGTAGCCGACCCGGCCCTTTTTGTCGCCGACGATGACGAGCGCGGCAAAGCCGAACCGCCTTCCGCCCTTCACCACCTTGGCGACGCGGTTGATGTTGACCAGCTTCTCGACGAATTCGCTGTCCTCGCGCTCGCGCTCGCGCTGGCCGTCGCCGTCGCGTCGCCGCCGCTCGCCACCGCCGCCCTGACCCCGTGCCACGTGTCCAACCCTTTCAGAAATCGAGCCCGGCTTCGCGGGCCGCGTCGGCCAGCGCCTTGACCCGGCCGTGATAGAGATAGGCGCCGCGATCGAAGATGACGCGCTCGACCCCGGCCGCCTTGGCGCGCTCGGCGAGCAGTTTGCCGACCGCGCTCGCCGCCGCCTTGTCGGCGCCGGTTTTCAGGCTTTCCCTGAGGCCAACATCGAGCGTCGAGGCGGCAGCCAGCGTGTGGCCCTGCGCGTCGTCGATGATCTGGGCATAGATGTGCCGCGACGAGCGGAACACCGACAGCCGGGCGCGGCCCTTTGCCGCCTGGCGCAGTTTGAACCGGGTGCGGGCGCGCCGGCGGTGGAACAGGGCATCCGGTTTGTTCGACATCGGCTTTACTTCTTCTTGCCTTCCTTGCGGCGGACGATTTCCTCGGCGTACTTGATCCCCTTGCCCTTGTACGGCTCGGGCGGTCGGAAGGCGCGGATTTCGGCAGCGATCTGGCCGACGCGCTGGCGGTCGGCGCCGGTGATGGCGATCACCGTCGGCCGCTCGCAGGCGATCGTCACATCCGCGGGGATCGGATAGCTGATGTCGTGGCTGTAGCCGAGCTGCAGGTTGAGCGTCGCGCCCTGCACGGCGGCGCGGTAGCCGACGCCGTTGATTTCGAGGTTGCGGGTAAAGCCCTGCGCGACGCCGCTCACCATGTTGTTGACCAGCGCCCGCGTCGTGCCCCACATCGCCCGCGCCCGTTTCGTCTCATCCTTCGGCGCGATCGTCACGGCGCCGTCGGCGATCGTCGCGCTGACCTCGCCGCCGACGGCGAGCGACAACGTGCCGAGCCGGCCCTTGGCGGTCAGGATCTGCCCGGCCAGCTCGACCGTGACGCCCTGGGGAATCGGAACCGGATGTTTGCCAACCCGCGACATCGCGCTACCTCAATCCTCCAAACATCCTTCGAGACGGTCGCTGCGCGGCCTCCTCAGGATGACGGCTATCCATCGCGTCCGTCATCCTGAGCCGGCGCGCGACGCGCGCCGAGTCGAAGGATGCGTGTCCAAGGTCCACCCGCATCATCAAAATACCCGGCACAGCACCTCGCCGCCGACCTTGGCGACGCGCGCCTCGTTGTCCGACATGACGCCGCGCGGCGTCGACAGGATCGAGATGCCGAGCCCGTTATAGACCCGCGGCAGGTCGGCAAGCTTCGAATAAATCCGCCGCCCCGGTTTCGAGACGCGGGCGATCTCGCGGATCACCGGCTCGCCGTCGACGTATTTCAGTTCGATCTTCAGCTCGGCGATGCCGGGGCGCACCTGTTCGCGCGAGAAATCGCGAATATAGCCCTCGCGCTTCAACACTTCCAGCACATGCGCCCGGAAATTCGATGCCGGTGCGGCGACGACGGCCTGGCGGGCGCGCTGGCCGTTGCGGATGCGGGTCAGCATGTCGCCGAGCGGGTCGCTCATCGTCATCGCGGCTCTCCCGTCACCAGCTCGACTTCAAGACGCCGGGGATCAGCCCGGACGACGCCAGCTCGCGCATCGCGATGCGCGACATCTTGAACTTGCGGTAGTAGCCGCGCGGCCGACCGGTCAGCGAGCAGCGGTTGCGCAGCCGGGTCGGCGCGCTGTTGCGCGGCAACCGGGAAAGTTTCAGCTGCGCGTCGAAACGGTCCTCCGGCGCCGCGTCGCGGTCACGCGCCAGCGCCTTCAAGCGGGCGCGGCGCGGCGCATATTGCTTGGCGAGCCTGCCGCGCAACTGATTTTTTTCAATGGAGCTCTTCTTGGCCATCGCGAGGGTCTTCTCTCCGCCGGCAATCAAGTGGTGAAGGGCATGTCGAAGGCCTTGAGCAGCGAACGCGCTTCGTCGTCGCTCTTGGCGGTCGTGACGATGACGACATCCATGCCGCGCACCGCATCGACCCGGTCGTAATCAACTTCGGGAAACACCAGCTGCTCCCTGAGCCCCAGCGCGTAGTTGCCGCGCCCGTCGAAGCTCTTCGGCGACACCCCGCGAAAGTCGCGCACCCGCGGCAGCGCCACGGTGATGAGCCGGTCGAGAAATTCGTACATGCGGTCGCGGCGCAGCGTGACCTTGACGCCGACCGGCATGTTCTTGCGCAATTTGAACGTCGCGATCGACTGCTTGGCGCGGATCACGATCGGACGCTGGCCGGTGATCGCCGACAGATCGCCGACCGCGGCGTCGATCTTCTTGGCGTCCTGCACCGCCTCGCCGACCCCCATGTTGACGACGATCTTGTCGAGCCGCGGCACCTGCATCGGGTTCTTGTAGCCGAACTCCTGCATCAGCGCCGGCTTGACCGTCTGCTGATAGCGCTCGTGCAAGCGGGTGGTCATGGCCTCTGTCTCACTTGTCGAGGACTTCGCCCGAGCGGCGGGCGAACCGCACCTTGCGGCCGTCGGCGAGGAATTTATAGCCGACCCGCGTCGGCTTCCGGGAATGCGGGTCGATATGGGCGACGTTCGAGACGTGGATCGTCAATTCCTTCTCGACGATGCCGCCGGGGTCGCCGAGACGCGGCTTCGTATGCCGGCGCGCCATGTGGACGCCCTGGACGATGAGCCGCGCTTCGGCCGGAAACACCTTCAGCACTTCGCCGGTGCGCCCTTTGTCGCGGCCGCTGATGACGATGACCTCGTCGCCCTTCTTGATCTTCAGCTTCGGCATGTCAGGCGCCCCGCCGCTGTGCGTGGTTCGAGACGCGCCCCGGCTGCGCCGCGGCGCTCCTCACCATGACGGACCTCCGGTGGCTGTCGGTCGGCGGTGTCGTCATCCTGAGCCGGCGCGCGCAGCGCGACGAGTCGAAGGACGCGTCCATCACAGCACCTCGGGGGCGAGCGAGACGATTTTCATAAAGCGGCGCGCCCGCAGTTCGCGCGTCACCGGGCCGAAGATGCGAGTGCCGATCGGCTCGCCCTGGCGGCTGATCAGCACCGCCGCATTGCGGTCGAAGCGGATCGCGCTGCCGTCGGCGCGGTGGATTTCCTTCGCGGTGCGCACGATGACGGCGCGGTGCACATCGCCCTTCTTGACCCGGCCGCGCGGGATCGCCTCCTTGACCGAGACGATGATGACATCGCCGATCGACGCGGTCTTGCGTTTCGAGCCGCCCAACACCTTGATGCACTGCACCCGGCGCGCCCCCGAATTGTCGGCGACGTCGAGGTTGGTCTGCATCTGGATCATGCCGCGCCTCCCGCCTCGGCCGGCTCCGGCGCGGCCTGCCGCCGGCCCGCCGTCGCGCCATCCGGACCGCCGATGACGACCCAGTGCTTGCGCTTGGAAATCGGACGGCTTTCCTCGATGCGCACGGTGTCGCCGGCGCGGAAGCGGTTGTCTTCGTCATGCGCGGCGTACTTCTTCGAGCGCGACACGTATTTCTTGTAGACCGGGTGCATGACCCGGCGCTCGACGCGCACGATGACGGTCTTGTCGCAGGAATCGCTGACGACGGTCCCCTGCAGAATGCGCTTAGGCATGCGCCGCTCCTTGTCGCGCCGCGCGATGGCGCTCGCCCTGCACGGTCTTGATGCGGGCGATCTGGCGCCGCGCCTGGCGGAACCGCGATGTGTTCTCCAGCTGCCCGCTGGCGCGCTGGAAGCGCAGGTTGAAGATCTCCTTGCCGAGCGTCTCGACCTCGTCGGCGAGTTCGTCGTCGGTGCGGGTGCGCAAATCGGCGGCTTTCATCCCCTTCACGGCTGTGCCTCCTCGCCCTGGCGGCTCACAAAGCGGGTGCCGATCGGCAGCTTTGCCGCCGCCAGCTCAAAGGCTTCGCGCGCCACCTCCGGCGCCACGCCGTCGAGCTCGAACATGATGCGGCCCGGTTTCACCCGGCACACCCAGAATTCCGGCGCGCCCTTGCCGCTGCCCATCCGCACCTCGGCCGGTTTGGAGGACACCGGCACATCGGGAAAGATGCGGATCCACACCCGCCCGACGCGGCGGATGGAGCGCGTGATCGTGCGCCGCGCCGCCTCGATCTGGCGCGCCGTGATGCGGCCCGGCTCGACCGCCTTCAGACCGTAGGCGCCGAAATTGAGCGTCGTGCCGCCCTTGGCGACGCCGTGGATGCGGCCCTTGTGGGCCTTGCGGTACTTGCTGCGTTTGGGTGCCAGCATCGTCGTCTCTGATTACCGGTCGCGGTCGCGGCGGTCGCGCCGCTCGGGGCGGTCCGGCCGGTCGCCGCCGCCGGCCTGCTGCAATTCGCTCAAGCGCTTGTCCTGCGCCATCGGGTCGTGCGCCAGAATCTCACCCTTGAACACCCACACCTTGACGCCGCAGGTGCCGTAGGTCGTCTTCGCCGTGCCGCAGCCGTAATCGACATCGGCGCGCAGCGTGTGGAG
>DATJUL010000067.1:0-4953 GCA_035502295.1 Allostellaceae bacterium
ACGCCATCAACGGCGCCTCGCTCCCGGCCACCGCAAGATGCCGATGCTGACAGCAACAGAGATCGGCACCGGAGCAGTTCCGATCGGCCGGGCCGGCGACGTCGTGGCGCGCCGGTCGCTCGACTTCTACGAGGCGGTCGCGTCGATGGGGTCAGGTATGCCCAAACGAAACGGGCCTACCGGGCGGATAGGGAAGCGAAAGACAACCAGCCCAGCCTCGAAGAATTCGACGCGAGGCTGGAAACCGTCTCGGCCCGTAAGGAGGTGATCCTCGCTGCGGGTGCCTTCAACACGCCGCAATTGCTCATGCTTTCGGGCGTCGGACCCGAGACACATCTGCGCGAGAAAGGAATAACTCCTCGCGTTCCGCGCGATGGCGTGGGGTCCAATTTGCAAGACCGCTACGAGATTCCAGTGATCGATAATATCGGGCATGAATTTAAATTGCTGCACGACCACAAATTCACCGGCGATGCCCAGGACGCCGGCTTCGCCCTCTGGCAGCAGCAGCCGAGGCAAAGCTTCTACACCACGAACGGTGGCACCATCGGCATCATGCGGCGGTCGCAGGTCGGCTCGGGCGATTGCGACCTACTCATATTTGGGATTCCAGGCGAATTCGCCGGCTATAGACTCATCACGCCTCATGCACGTGTGCGATCGGCGAGGTGTTGGATGGCAATTTCCGCGTTGTCGGAGCCCCTGGTAACCTGCGCGTCGTCGATGCGTCGGTATTTCCGAACATTCCCGGTTATTTCATCGTCCTACCGGTTTACATGATCGCCGAGAAGGCAGCAGACGTTATTCTGGACGAGTACGACGCCAAAACAATGCCATCTTAGGAAAACAGCGAGCGTTCGCGGATTTCGGTCAGCCCGTTGTTGATCAGTACGAGCGTGCGCAAGTCAATCCTGCGCTATATCTCCGACGGCCAGACGCTGCTTCCAGCGTGAAATATGCGGTCACCGGCGGCTCATCATCCGAGATCACGCCCATCCATCGACTGCGAGCCAATTTTGGATTTCCACCTTACGCCTCCGGCTTTCAGCTCACCGGGAAGCTCTCTTATCGGGCAAGAAGGATCCTCGAAAGCCGGACACCGGGATGGCCCCCCGGACTGTCGCTGAAATCAGACGGCGGTCGCGACGCCCTTGATCCTGCTGTTCCGCCGATTGCCTGTCTTCATGCGCTACGACGCGACGACCTGTCGGCGTTGTTGCCTCGTCGTAGATCCCGTCCTTTCTAATCAACCCCGCCGATCATTCCGCCTCACCAAGGCGCTGTCGTGGGGTTCGCCGTGGGGACTGTCGCTTACCGATCCGAAGCCTTTGCGCGCGGCGCCAGGATGCTGCGCACCGCCCTCGGCGCCGCGATCGCCGGCTATCTCGAAGATCCGGGCATCGTCGAGGTCATGCTGAACCCCGACGGGAGGCTGTGGATCGACCGGCTGGCGGGTGGGCTGGAGAATACCGGCTGTCGCGTGATACCGGCCGACGCCGAGCGGATCGTCCGGCTGGTCGCGCATCACGTCGGCGTCGAGGTTCATGCGGGCAACCCGCGCGTTTCGGCCGAATTGCCCGAGACCGGCGAGCGCTTCGAAGGCCTCGTACCGCCGGTCGTCGCGGCACCCTGCTTCGCGATCCGCCGGCCCGCTGTCGCGGTCTTCACGCTCGATGATTACGTCGCGGCTGGCATCATGTCGGCGGGCCAGGCCGAGTTGCTGTGCCGTGCAGTCCAGGAACGGAAGAACGTGCTGGTCGCCGGCGGCACCTCGACCGGCAAGACCACGCTGGTCAACGCGCTACTCGCCGAGATCGCGGCGACCGGATCGTCCTGATCGAGGATACACGCGAGCTGCAATGTGCAGTGCCGAATCTGGTCGCTCTGCGCACCAAGGATGGTGCTGCTTCGCTCTCGGATCTCGTGCGCTCATCGCTGCGGCTGCGGCCCGACCGCATCCCGATCGGTGAGGTGCGCGGCGCCGAGGCGCTCGACCTCCTGAAGGCCTGGGGCACCGGGCATCCGGGCGGTGTCGGCACGCTGCATGCCGGGTCAGCGATCGGCGCGCTGCGCCGGCTCGAACAGCTGATCCAGGAAGCCGTCATCACTGTGCCGCGGGCGTTGATCGCCGAGACCATCGATCTGATCGCAGTGCTGGCCGGCCGCGGCTCGGCGCGTCGGCTCGCTGAGCTCGCCGTCGTCGAGGATCTCGGCTCGAACGGCGATTACGTCCTCGTGCCGGCAGGAGAAGCACCATGATTCTACGCTCGCGTCTCGGCCGCCGATTTGCCGGCGCGTCGGCCTTTACCCTGCTGACGCTCGCCACGATGCCGGCTTTCGCCGCCGGCTCGAACATGCCGTGGGAGCAGCCGCTCAACCAGATCCTGCAATCGGTGCAGGGACCGGTCGCCAAGGTCATCTCGGTCATCATCATCGTCATCACCGGCCTGACCCTGGCCTTCGGCGAGACCTCGGGCGGCTTCCGTCGGCTGATCCAGATCGTCTTCGGGCTGTCGATCGCCTTCGCCGCAAGCTCGTTCTTCCTATCGTTCTTCCAGTTTGGCGGCGGAGCGCTCGTGTGATGGAGCACGACGAGCCCGTCGCCGGCTTCTACGCGCCGGTGCATCGCGCACTGACCGAGCCGATCCTGTTGGGCGGCGCGCCGCGCGCCGTAGCGATCGTCAACGGCACTCTGGCGGCCGCGATTGGTCTCGGATTGCGCCTCTGGATTGCCGGCGGCGCGCTGTGGCTCGTCGGTCATCTCGCGGCGGTCTGGGCCGCCAAGCGCGACCCGGCCTTTGTTGAGGTCGTGCGCCGGCACCTGCGCTATCCGCAGCATCTGGCGGCCTGAGGCTGCCGATGATCAACCTCGCCGAATACCGCCGCTCACAATGCCTCGCCGATTTCCTGCCGTGGGTGGCACTCGTCGCCCCCGGCGTCGTCCTCAACAAGGACGGCTCGTTCCAGCGCACGGTCCGTTTTCGCGGACCCGACCTCGACTCGGCGACGCCGGCCGAACTGGTCGCGACGACGGCGCGGCTCAACAACGCGCTGCGGCGCCTCGGCTCGGGCTGGGCGATCTTCATCGAGGCGCAGCGGGTGCCGGCCAACCGCTATCCGGAGAGCCGATTTCCAGACGCCGCCTCGGGTCTTGTCGATGCCGAGCGCCGCGCGCAGTTCGAGGAGGAAGGAGCGCATTTCGAGAGCCGGTACTTCCTCACCCTGCTGTGGCTGCCGCCCGTCGACGACGCAGCCCGCGCCGAGGCCTGGCTCTACGAGGGACGCGCGCAAGAAGAGGGTGCTGATTGGCGCGCCAGCCTTGCCGGCTTCACCGACCGCAGCGACCGGGTATTGGCGTTGATCGAGGGCTTCATGCCCGAGGCCGAATGGCTCGATGACGCCGAAACGCTGACCTACCTGCATTCCTGCATCTCGACCCGGCAGCAGCGGGTGCGCGTGCCGGAGACGCCGACGCATCTCGACGCGATCCTCCGGCGAGCCGTCGACGGCAAACAGCTCGGCGAAGTCGCCGAGAATGTCCTCCCTCAACTGGACTGCCCCCGCGATCTGCCCGTCCACCTTGGCGTTGAGGTTAGCTGCGCAGCGGGCCAGAAGGAACGGCAGAAGCTCATCTCTCGCGGCATCGTCGCCGCGCCGGTTCGCCTCGCGAATGAGATGAACGAGGCCCTCGGAGGGCAGATATTCGGGGTGGCGTCGGTCACGGATGAGAGCCCGCCGTTGCTGGGTGGCGAGGTCCTGCACGAGGACGGCGTCGGTTGCCGCTTCGATCTCTGGCGGCCGCGTATAGAGCGTGCCATCGGTCGTCTTCTGAAGCGGTCGGGCCATGATGCACCCTTTCGGCAGCAACGTGCTCCAGGCGCCGAAGCCGCCCGGGCTGAAGCTTCAATCGGAGCGGCCACCTCAATCCGGAAATGCGATTGCGCTTTTTTTTGCGCAAGCTGCAGCGCCAACCCCAAGTTGCTGACTCTGCCGCGACCATTCAGGAAATCTGCGGGCCGATAGCTACGGGCAGAGCGCGCGTGTAGGGCGGCGTGCGGCGATCGATCGCTCGGGAAGGCAGATCTGCGTCGGGCCGCGACCGTAGCCGGCGGCTTTCCCCCAATTGCTTAGATATCGCTTACTTTCAACACTGGATCGCGCAATGTAAACAGCCTTTGGCCGACAATGCAATCCAGACGTCTCTGTTTTTACCTAGGAAATCTGGAGCGGGCGAAGGGATTCGAACCTCGACCCCAACCCTGGCAACGTGCCCCAGTGGTCTACGCCACGCTATCCGGCCGCCGCCGACAATATCTAATCGACTGAAATAGCGACATTTCTTCTTTGGTCAATGCTGCCGAAAGGCACCGATTCTACGCCGCGACCCGATCTCAAGTGCTTCCATTCCGCTTCCAACCGGACTATGATGGCCAAATGGAAGCAGAAATCGCCCAAGGGATTGGAATCACATGGAAAAGATCACAAAGCGCACGGTCGACGCTCTGAAACCTTCCAAGGTTGGGGTCCAAGGTTCTGAACAGTTCCTCTGGGATTCGGAGCTCCGCGGCTTCGGCGTCCGGGTCAGCCCGGCGGGCCTTAAGAGCTTCATCGTACAGTACCGCACCCCGGAGGGCCGGCATCGGCGCACCGTGCTCGGCCGCTACGGGATGATGACGGCGGAGCAGGCGCGGCAGGCCGCCTGGGACATACTGAGCGCCGTCGCCAAGGGGGTCGATCCCGCGGCCCCGCCCGAGCCGGACCGCAACGCCATCACCGTGTCCGCGCTGTGCGACTGGTATCTGGCCGAAGCCGAGGCGGGACGGATCCTTGGTCGGCGGCGCCGGCCGATCAAGGCCTCGACGCTCGCGATGGACCGCAGCCGGATCGACGCGCACATCAGGCCGCTGCTCGGCGCGCGCCAGGTCGGCGCGCTGACCCTCGGCGACATCGAGG
>DATJUL010000068.1:0-6130 GCA_035502295.1 Allostellaceae bacterium
CTCGCCGAGTTCGAGCTTGACGCCACGCCGGGCGTAGGCCTGCTGAAACCCGACCATGTGCCGCTCGACCGCGCCGCCTTCGGCCGAGCCGCCGCCGATGACGCCGCTGATGCCGTATTTCGCCATGAAGTCGAAGGCGCGTTCGGAGCCGCTCTGGATCGGCTGCCAGCACTCGACCGGCAGCCGCTCGGGCGCCGGCACCAGTGTGATCTCCCGCAGCGTGTAGCCGCGATACGGCACCTCCGGCGGGAGCGTATAGTACTTGCCGCGGTGCGAGAACGGCTTGCCTTCAAACGCCTTGAACAGAACCTCGACGCCCTCTTCGAACATCTCGCGGTTGGCCGCCTGGTCGAGGAGCGGCGCGCCGAAGGTTTCGACTTCGCGGGTGTGATAGCCGCGCCCGACGCCGAAGATGACCCGCCCGCCGGTCAGGATGTCGGCCATCGCGTAATCCTCGGCGAGGCGCAAGGGGTGCCACATCGGCACGATGTTGAAGCCGCAGCCGATCTTGAGGTTCTGCGTAACGCCGCACAGATGCATCGCCATCATCAGGACATTCGGGATGAGTTCCGTGCCTTCCGGCTGGAAATGATGCTCGGCCATCCAGAACGTGTCGTAGCCGCGCTCGTCCATGCATTTGGCGTAGGCGACGACCTTGTGCATCGCCTGCGCCAATTCGGCTTTCGAATAGCGGCGGTCGTTGATCGGCGTGCCGGCATAGCCGAGGCTCGCCATGTCGGCGGTGCCGTAATACGAGCTGTCGAACTTCGTGATCATCGCGGCAGTTCCTTGCGTTGCGGCCGGCATCATAGCCCCGACCGACGGCGCTGCCCAGGGCGGCCCGCCGCCGGGCGTGTCATGCGGGCATAGTTGATTGACGGGCTTGACGCGCCCGATCGCGATGCCGGAGAAATTCGCCATGACCACCGACGAGCGCGCCAGCTTCCGTGCCGCGCGCTGCGCCATTGCGATCATGGCGAAGGCGCCGCGCCGAGGCGAGGTCAAGACGCGGCTGGTGCCGCCGCTGTCGCCGGAGGAGGCGACGGCGCTGAGCGGCGCCTTCATTCGCGATGTCGCAGAGAACATCCTCGCCGCCGCCCGAACGGCGCCGATCGACGGCTGGGTCGCCTATTCGCCGGCCGGATCCGAGGCGGAGTTCACGGCGTTGCTGCCCGCGGGAATCGCGCTGTTGCGGCCACGCCGCAGCGGCCTCGGCGCGAGCCTCCGCGACGCGGCCGAGGACCTGCTCGCCGCCGGCTACGGCGCGGTCTGCCTCGTCAACAGCGACAGCCCGACGCTGCCGACCGTGGTCTTCGTCGAGGCGTCGCAGGCGCTGGCGCGCCCTGGCGACCGTCTCGTTCTCGGCCCTGCCGCCGACGGCGGCTATTATCTGATCGGCCTGAAGCGGCCGCATAGGCGGCTGTTCGAGGATATCGATTGGAGCACCGCGCGCGTGCTGCGGCAGACGATGGAACGCGCCGCGGAGATCGGGCTGGCGACCGAAACGCTGCGCGGTTGGTACGATGTCGACGATTGGACATCGCTGCAACACTTGGCCCGCGACCTTGCAGCCGCGGAGGGCGACGCGTACGCGGCCCGCAACACGGCCGCCGTCCTGCGACGGTTTGCCGGCCGGTCGTGAGCGATCGGCGATTTCTGGCGCTCGCCGGCTGCGGATTTGTGTTGCTCGCGCTGACCGGCCTCGGTCTGGTGTTTCAGCGGCAATACAACACCGATGCCACCGTGGCCGTGCTGGTGGCGCAGGGCGCGGCCTATGTGGCGGCGCTCGCGGTGCTGCGGCGCTGCTCGCCGTCGCGGCGCACCGTGGCCTTTGTACTGGGCGTCGCCGCGGCGATGCGGGTCCCGGTCATTCTCGCCCCGCCCTATCTCTCGACCGACATTTACCGGTACGTCTGGGACGGTCGGGTCATGGCCGCCGGCATCAATCCCTACCGCTACATCCCGGCCGACCCGCATCTCGCGGCGTTGCGCGACCGCGCGATCTACCCACGCATCAACCGCCGCACCTCCGCGCACACGATCTATCCGCCGGCGGCGGAAGCGATCTTTTTCGCGGTAACCCGGCTCGGCGGCGGCGTCACCGCGATGAAGGCGGCGATGGTCGGGTTCGAGGCGATCGCCGTGGCCCTGCTGCTCAGGCTGCTCGCCTTGGCGGGCCAGAAGCCGACCCGCATCGCGATCTACGCCTGGCATCCGCTGCCGGTGTGGGAATTTGCCGGCAACGGCCATATCGATGCGGCGATCGTTGCGCTGGTCGCGCTCGCGTTGTGGAGCGCGCGTCGGGAGAGAAGCTGGCTCGCGGGCCTGACGCTTGCCGGCGCTGCTCTGGTCAAGTTCTACCCGGCGGCGATCTTCCCGGCGTTGTGGCGGCGGCGCGACTGGCGCATGCCGGCGATTTTCGCGGCCGCGGCGGTCCTCGCCTACCTGCCGTTCATCGCGGTCGGCTGGGGCGTGTTCGGGTTTCTGCCGCACTACATGGGCCAGGAGGGATTTGCCGGCGGGAGTGGGTTCTACCTGTGGGACGTCGCGACGTTCCTGCTGCCGCTGCGCGGGGTTTCCGATGCCGCCTATCTCGTGATCGCCGCGGCGTCGGGCGCCGCGCTTGCCGGCGCCATCGCTTTGCGGCGGCGCCAGGCGGGCGGCGATGCCAGAGGCGCGATGCTGCTCGCCGCCGCGTTCACCGCGCTCGCCTCGCCGCATTACCCATGGTACTTCGCATGGCTGCTGGTGTTCGCCTGCCTCGTGCCGTCGGCGGCAGTGGTGTGGTTGACGCTGGCCAGTCTTCTCCTCTATCTGGTGCCGGTCTGGCCGCAACTGATGCGGAGCTGGCCGTGGCTGGCTGTCCAGTCGATCCTTTACGTGCCATTTTTCCTGCTGGCCGCGGCCGACTTGCAGCGATGGCGATCCCGAGAGCGGGCGGACCATGGCAAACGCGCGTCCTCCGGCTGAAATCGAGACGAAGCGCTGCTTCGCGCGCATCGCGGCGGTGATCCCGACCCTCGACGAGGCGGCGACGATCGCCGGCGTCATCGCCGCGATCCCGCCCGGCACGGTCGATGACATCATCGTCGTCGATGGCGGCAGCGGCGACGCGACCGTGGCGATCGCCCGCGGCGCCGGGGCGCGCGTCATCGACATCGGCCGCGGCTACGGCCGGGCGTGCCGCGCCGGCGCCGACGCCGCGGAGGGGTGCGACATCATCGTCTTTCTCGATGGCGACGGCAGCGACGGTCCCGAACAAATCCCGTTGCTGGTCGCCCCGGTCGTCGCCGGCGCCGCCGATTTCGCGATCGGCTCGCGCACCCGCGGCGCCCGCGAGAAGGGCAGCATGAGCCTGCATCAGCGTCTCGCCGGCCGCGCCCTCGGCGGCCTGCTGGGGCTGCTTTACGGCACCAGCTACAGCGATATGGGGCCGCTGCGGGCGATCCGCCGCGAGGCTCTCCTCGGCCTCGGCATGCGCGAACTGACCTACGGCTGGAACCTCGAAATGCAGATGCGGGCGGCGCGCGCCGGCTTGCGCGTCGTCGAGGTGCCGGTCGCGCATCGCCGCCGCGCCGGCGGCGTCTCGAAGGTTTCCGGCACGTTCCGCGGCTCCGTTAGGGCCGGGTGGCGCATCCTGCTGACGTTTGCGCGCGTCGCGCTCGAAACCCGTCACGCGCCGCCGGCGTCCGCCGCAACGCCGGCCCGGAGGTGAGGCATGGACAACCCCGCCCGCGACGTCTTGGCCTTCCTGACCAAGCCGGCCTGGTACACCGGCGTTTTCTGGCTGCTGCTGATCGGCAGCATCGTCATCGCCGGCTACTGCGTTGCTAGATTCCCCGAGCAGCGCCGGCCGGGGCATGTCGCGAAGTGGGTGTTCCGGTTTCTGATCGGCGCGATGTGGTGGCAGCAGACGCTGTGGAAACTGCCGCCCTATTACACCGACCATCCCGAAAAACCGTTCGGCGCGAGCGGCCTCGCCCAATGGATGAAGACGATGGGCACATCGGCGGCGATCCCGGCGCAAGCCGATTTCGTCAACCACATCGTGCTGCCACATTTCTACTGGTTCGCGCCGGTCGTCTACAGCCTCGAAGTCTTGACCGGCGTCTCGCTGATGCTCGGCGCCTTTGTGCGCTTCTGGGCCTTCATCGGCGCGCTGCAAATACTCAATCTGTGGCTCGGCCTCTACAACGCGTGGGGCGAGTGGCCGTGGACCTATTTCTTTCTGCTGGTGCTTCAGCTGATGTTTGCGCAGGACCAATATGGCCGCAGCCTGGGCATCGACGCCATACTGACCGCGCGACCATCGCATCATCGCCTCCTCGACCTGGTGAGCTGATCACGCGAGCGTTGGTTGCGCCGACGGCGATCCTTGGCCATTGTCGGGCGGGAGAGCGTATCGTGCGCCGGGATGGCGGAGCGGCGCGGGTCAACACGGGGGGTGGTGATGAGGGCTTTCGACAAGCGACTGGCCGGTACGGTGGCCGCGGTGCTGGCGCTGGGCGGCTGCGTCGGGCCGATGCAGCCGCCGCCGCAGATGGTGCCGCCGCCGACCTCGCCTGCCGCCATGTCGGCCGATATGCGCTGCCGGCAATATGCCGACGCACAGACCGAGCCGTTGCGCGCCCAGGCGAACGCCAATACGGCGGGCAGCACGCTGCTCGGCGCCGGTCTCGGCGCGGCGTTGGGTGCGGCGGTCGGCGGCGGCCGCGGCGCCGCGATCGGCGCGGCCTCGGGCGGGGCCGTCGGGCTCGGCGCCGGCGCGGCGGGCGCGCAGGGCGCGGCGATCAACCTGCAACAGCAGTATGACGCCTATTACGCAAACTGCATGGAAGCGCAGCGCGGCGGCCCGCCGCCGGGTTACGGCCCGCCACCGGGTTACGGACAACCGCCGGGTTATGGACAACCACCGGGCTATGGCCCGCCGCCGGAACCGTCGCCAGGCTACGGCCCGCCGCCGGGCGCCTATCCGCCACCGGGCGAACCGCCGCCGCATTCCTGATTGCGGCGCAAAAGCAACGCCGCCGCGCCCGAAGAGACGCGGCGGCGGAGAACGATAGACGAACCGGCGCCGAGCGCCGCCGGTGCCAGCCGGCAGGCTACAGGTTGGCCTGGAAGTCGGTGTAGTTGCGCACCTTCTTATAGACCTGCAGCCGGTTGCGCTGGCTGTCGGCGATGATGACCTGGTCGCTCGCCGGGTCGAAATCGACCGCGGTCGGGAAGCACAGGCGCCATTCCGGCTCGAGGCTCTTCACGCGCCGGCGTGCCTTCATCATGTCGGGGTTGGCGCTGACACTCATGTTGCCCCATTTCGACATGACCTGCGAATCGCCGACCAGCGTCGTGACCGGGCCGCCGTCGCTGTCGAAGATGCAGACGCGATGGTTGCCCCAATCGCAGACATAGAGGTCGCCATCGCTGTCGACCGCGACATCGGTCGGGTGGTTGAACTGGTCGGTGCGCGGATGGCCGGCGCGCTCGCCCTCGGCCGCAACGAACGGGCCGAGCGGCGTCACCGCGTAGGCCCCTGCCGGCTTCGTGCTCTTGCCGAAGCTGCCGAGGCACATCAGCGGCTTGCCTTGCGGCGATAGTTTCTGGATGCGGTGGTTGCCCCAGTCGGCGACGAAGATGTTGCCGTCCTTGTCGAGCGTGACGCCCCAGGGCTGGTCGAATTCGCCCGGCGCCTTGCCCGGGCCGCCGCATTTGCCGACGAACTTGCCGTCGGGGCTGAACACCTGCAGGCGGTTGTTGCCGCTGTCGGCGACGATGATGTTGCCGCTCTTCTCGACCGCAAGACCGGCCGGATGCGACAATTCGCCGTCGCCGCTGCCGGGCTTGCCAAACTTGGAGATAAATTTTCCGCTCGTGTCGAACACCGAGATCGTGTTGGTCCATTCGTCAGAGCAGTAGACGCGGTCGCGCTCGCTGTCGACGGCGATGCCGAACGGCCAAGTTGACTTACCGTCTCCTTCGCCATACTGGAAGAACTCGGCCAGCAGATCTTCTTCGCCCGCCGCGGTGCCGATCTTCACGTGGTTGGCGCGCATGCCGAAATTGTTTTCGTTGCCGCGATTGGTGGTGTAGGCATTGCCATTTTTGTCGAGGCACATTGTCTGTACGTAATTGA
>DATJUL010000069.1:0-2999 GCA_035502295.1 Allostellaceae bacterium
AATGTCGGCGAGCGACGCGAGATCGACCGCCGGCAGGCCGCGATAGCCGGTCAGGAGCCGGAAACCGCGCAGTTCGCGCAGCAGCCTCTCGGCCTCGCGCGGGCCCATCGGCGCCGGCGCCAGCGCCGTGTCGTTCAAGACTTCGACCAAGACGCCGCCGAGGCCGACGACGACGAGCGGCCCGAATTGCGGATCGACCCGCCCGCCGACGACGATCTCGATGCCCGGCGGGACCATCTTCTGCACGAGCATGCCGTGAAGGCGCGGCGGGGGCGCCTGCGCCGCGATGCGCGCGACGATCGCATCCCAGGCGACGCCGGCCTCGGCTGCGTCGCGCAGGCCGAGGCGGATCACGCCTGCTTCGCTCTTGTGCGGCAGATCGGGCGACTCGGCCTTCAACACGACCGGATAGCCGAGCGCCTCGGCCGCAGCAATCGCCTCCTCGCGGCTCCGCGCAAGCCGCTCTTCGACGACCGGGATGCCATAAGGGACGAGCGCCGCCTTTGCCTCGCGCTCGCCGAGCGCCGCGCCCGCAGCCGCGACGGTAATGATGCGGGCGGCGGCGTCCCTCGCGCTTGCCGGCGCCCGCCGGTGCGGTTCTTCGCGGCCTTCAGCCCGATAGGCGGCCCGCCGATTGGCAGCCGCCAGCGCAGCGAAGCAGCCTGCCATCGTCGGGAACAGCGCGATGTTCTGCGCCTCTTCGCGCTGGCGCGCCCCCGGCCCGTCGCGCCATTCGCTGGCCCAGGCGCTGGCGATGATCTTGCCGTGGCGGCCGGCCAGTTCGTCATAGACCGGGATGAAACGGATGCTCGCCTCCGACGAATAGACCGCCGGGATCGCCAGCGCGCCGTATTCCGGCGCGCGCAGGAAGGCCTCGACGCATTCGACGAGCGATTCGGGGTCGTTGATGACTTGCGCCGTCACGTCGCACGGGTTGCGCGCGGCGCCGAATTCCGGGATGCGCGCCGCGAGGATCGCGTGCAGCTCGGGGTTCGGCTGCGGCAACGGCACGCCGTACTGGTCGGCGCGGTCGGCCGCCATGATCGCCGCGCCGCCCGAGGCAACGATGATCGCGACGCCCGGCGCCGTGGGCGGCGGCGCCTTGGCGAAAAACGACGCGGTCGGGATCAGCGACTCGCACTCCTCAACCAAGACGACACCGGCGCGGCGGAACGCGGCGCGGTACGTCGCATAGGAGCCGGCGAGCGAGCCGGTGTGCGACATTGCCGCTTTGGCGCCGTCTTCGCCGGTCGCCATCTTGTAGACGACGAGCGGCTTGTCGGCCCGCCAGGCGAGTTCAGCAGCCTGGAGCAGGCGGCCGGGGTCGGCCATGCCTTCAAAGGCGCAGGCGATGACCGAGCAGGCCGGGTCGTCGACAAGGTAGGCGACGCAATCGGCCATGTCGATGTCGCAGGAATTGCCCGAGGTCAGCACATGGCTGAACCGGACGCCGCGCGTGACCGCCTGCGCCAGCGCCATGCCGAGCGCGCCCGACTGGCTCACAAGACCGATCGCGCGCCGCCCCTCGGGGCGCGGCACCGGGGTGATGTCCATGAACGTGATCGCGGCGCCGCACAGCGCGTTGACCATGCCGACCGTGTTCGGCCCGACCAGCGGCATGCCGCCTTCCTGCGCGATCGCGGCGAGGCGCGCCTGCTCGGCGATGCGCTCGGGCCGGCCGACCTCGGCGTAACCCGAAGCGAAGACGATCGCGCCGCCGACCCCGGACGCGACGCACGCCGCGACGATCGGCTCGACCTGCTCGCGCGCCGTCGCGATCAGCGCACAATCGACCTTTTCGGGCACCGCCGCGATGTCGGGGTAGCATTTCAGATCGCCGATCGTCTCGTAGCGCGCGTTGACCGGGTAGACCCGGCCATCATACTTGCCGAGGTTGCGCAGGACGGCGGCGCCGAACGCCCCCGGCCGCGCCGAGGCGCCGATGACGGCGATGCTGCGCGGATGAAACAGCCGCTCCAGCTCGGCATGACGGCGCAGCGGCCGGGACAAGGTGCTCATATGCTCCATCCCTTCCGTCACCACGCCTCGCGGCCCTGGATTGGGCGAGCGGCGGCGGCGCGGCTCTCGGCTTCGTGCTTGTCGAACATTGCTTTCGCGGCGGCGTTGCGCTTGGCGCTGAATTCCGCGCGGTTGTCGCCGCACCACTCGAACGAGGCGGCGCGCGGCCGGTTGGCGCGGCTGAAATGCGGCATCACATAGCGCGCGTAAAGTTCGTAGGAACGCTTGGTCGCCTCGAAGTCGGCCCAGTTGTGCGCCTGCTGCAGAAAGCAGCCGAATTCGCCCTGCTTGTCCTGCAGGCGTTCGATCAGCGCGATCGCATCATCGGGCGTGCCGCACACGCCATAGCGGTTTTCGACAAACCATTCCAAGGGGTCCTCGCCCTTCGGCACGATAAATCGCGGCTGGTTGTTGTTGAGGTAGCCAAGGTAGCGCTCAAAGCCGAAGCGGGCGTTCTCGAACGCCTTCGCCCGCGTCTCGGCCAAATGCATCGGGCCGACGAGGCGCAGCCGGCCCGGGTCCATCGTGCGGCCGTGCTCGGCGGCGACGTCGCAGGCGATCTGCCAGTTGGAGGCGAGCGCGTCGTAGCCGAACGGGTTGGTGGCGGCGACGCAGATCATGCTGAGATCGTACCGGCCGGCGAGCCGACCGCCCGACGGTGTGACGGCGCTGACGACGGCGACCTCGGGATAGGGCTTCGTGTACGGCAACAGGTGCAGCCGCGCCCCCGCCATCGTGTACCAGTCGGTCTTTTCGGTGACGGTGTCGCCGCGGAACAGCCGCAGGATCGCGTCGAGCGCTTCGGCCATGCGGTCGCGCTGGGTCAACGGGTCGATGCCCATCATGATCGCATCCGACGCCAATAGCCCCGGCCCGGCGCCGAACATGACGCGGCCGCGCGTCATGTGGTCGAGCTGCACGATGCGGTCGGCGACCATCATCGGATGGTGGTAGGGCAGCGAGACGACGCCGGTGCCGAG
>DATJUL010000070.1:0-6832 GCA_035502295.1 Allostellaceae bacterium
GCTGGCGCCGGTAGAGCGCCGCCATGATCGCGCCGAACGCATAGGTGCCGCTCAGCACGTCGGCGATGTAGATGCCGCAGTAATCCGGCCGGCGATCGACCTGCTGGTGCGCCATATGCGCGAGATCGTAGCCCGAGGCGGCGTGAATGACCGGCGCATAGGCCGGCAGGTCGGCCGACGGGCCGGTCTGGCCATAGCCGGAGATCGCGCAGTAGATCAGATCCGGCTTCAGTCCCCGGCACACCGCATGGTCGAGGCCGAACCGCTGCATGACGCCGGGGCGGAAATTCTCAACGAGGACATCGGCGGTCGCGACCAGCCGCTTTGCCGCGGCGAGCCCGGCCGGCCGCTTCAGGTCGATGACGGCGCTTTCCTTCCCGGCGTTGAGTTGGCCGAACGAGGTGCTGGCGCCGTCCCGCATCGGCGGGCGGCTGCGCATCATGTCGCCTTCCGGCGATTCGATCTTGATGACCTCCGCCCCGAGATCCGCCAAGAGCCGCGTGCAATGCGGCCCGGCGATCGTCGTCGTGAAATCGACGACCCGCAGGCGCTCCAACCCGCTTCCCATGTTCGCGCTCGCTCTCCCTAGGCCGCCGCGACAGGCGGCAGCCCCGGTTTAGCGGAGCGAGCGGCGGCGCGCCAGTTGCCGCTGCGCGGCCGGGCGGGCTGATTGCTCCCGTCCCGGCCGGCGCGGCCCGTTCACGGGCTACCAGTGAGGGTGATGATGGTGCCAGTAGTAATACGGCGGTGGGTAATAGTACGGAGTGTAATACGGGTCGTAATAATAGGGCGACGGTGCCCCAACCGCAAAGCCAAAGGGACCCACGCCAAAGTACACCTGCGCCTTCGCCGGCGCCGACGGCAGTGCAAACGCGGCGACAGCCAGCGTGGCAGCCGCGATGACAGGGATGGCGCCAAGCCTTCGCGTGATGTTCGGAAGTGACATTGTTACCTCCTTTGGTGAGCTACGATCTTCGCTCCCCTCCAGAAGCAACACGCCCTGCCGCAGAAGAGTTCCGCGGCCCGATCGGACGCGGGCGTCTCGCCCGTGCGGACGTGGCGGCGATCTGCGCTACGCGGCCTTGCGGCGGTTGGCGGCGAGACGCTCGTCGACCGTCGCGACGATCTGGTCGACGGTTGCGTTCCGCATGCCGTATTGCGCGCCGATCAGCTGCACGAGGCGGTCGGTGCGCTCGATGTTCTGGGCGCCGTTGTCGAGCGCGCGCGCCGCCGAGGACGGCCGCACCAGGTCATTCGCGGCGGCGGCGTACTTGTCGAACGGCACGAGATCGCCGCCGGCGGCGCCGATCTTCTCGCACACGCCGCACACCCAATCGTAGACCGCGCGCGAGGTAGCGAGGTCCTTGTGCACCGCTTCCTTGATGTCGATCGAGCCGTCTTTCGTGACGCAGCGGTAATTGCCGGCGAGCAGCATCGCCCATTTGGCGAGCGGCACATAGATCGAATCGTGGACGCGCAATTTGACCGGCAATTCGATCGGCTTGCCGTCGCCGGGATCGAAGCGCGCCGCATCGACGTCCTTCGCCAAATTGCGCAGGATCGCGGTCGGCCCGTCGGCGGCGAAGCGGGCGACCTTGAAATTGGTCGGCAACGTCACCTGCAGCACGTTGATCTTCTCGCCCGGCGGGCGGATCGCCTGGGGGTCGGGGCTGCACAGCGTCAACAGGCCCGGCTCGAAACTGTCCCACACGCTCGCCTCGGTGAAGGCCGGTTTCAGCGCCTCGGTGTCGAGGCCCGGGATGCGTTTCAGATAGGGCAGGGGCGGCATGTTCATGATCGACATGCACGGGATGCGCGCCCGCGCCACCGCGTCGAGCAGTTCGCGCACGCCCGGCGAGCGGTATTGCGGCTCCTGCATCGCCAGCGCGACGAGGTCGTAATCCTTCGGGTTCACGTCGCCCGGGCCGGCCGCGCGAAGGCTGCCGGGCAATTTGCGCGAGTCGAGTTCGACCGGCGCGGCGCGGCCGCGGATCGGCATGCGCACGCGGGCGCCGTCGCGGTTGAACGCCTCGATCTCGGCCGGCAGGCACACCATCGTGATCTTGTGGCCGCCGAACAAGAGCTTGGTGGCCAGCAGCGACCCGTAGGCAGCCCCCATCGTCAACATGTTGTAAGCGGGCATGCGTAACCTCCTTTCGCTGCTTGCGGCGCGGCGTCGCGTCTTTTCGCCCGCGACCTTGCCGGATGCCGCCCACCGGGGCAAGCCTCTCTAGCCCCACCGAACCGCCGTGCGACGGTATTCCGCGCCGACCGCCGACTCGCTAACGGAGCACGAGGCGAAAGCCGACGACGAGGAGGATGGCGGCCAGCGCCACGCTCAGCGCCCGCTCGGGGGCGCGCGGCGCGAGCAGACTTCCGGCGGCGATTCCCGGCAATGAGCCGATCAACAGAAAGCCGAGCAAGAGCGGGTTGACCGTTCCGATCGCCAGATGGCCCAGCCCGGCGACCAGCGTCAGCGGTACGGCATGGGCGAGGTCCGTGCCGACGATGCGGGCGATCGGCAGATCGGGGTAGAGCAGGACCAACACGGTCGCGCCGATCGCACCGGCGCCGACCGAGGACAGCGTGACCAGAACCCCCAGCAGCAGCCCGAGGAGAACGGTGCATCCCGCCTGCGCAGCGGGCCACCGGTAAAATGACGCGCCGCGGGCCCAGACCAGGAGGCGGCGCCGCACCAATAGGCTCACCGTCGTCAGCAGCAGCGCGTACCCGAGGACATGCGAGATCGGCAGCGAGACCGCAGCGCTGTCGGCTCCGAACCGGTGCAAGGCGACGAGGGTGATGACGCTGGCCGGCACGCTGCCCAGCGCAAGCAATCGCATCACCGGCCACTCCACCGTGCCGCCCAGATGATGCATCGCGGTCCCGCAGGTCTTGGTGACCGCAGCGAACAACAGGTCGGTGCCGACCGCATTCACTGGCGAAATGCCGAAAAACAAGACGAGCAGCGGCGTCATCAGCGAGCCGCCGCCGACACCCGTCAAGCCGACGACAAAGCCGACGGCAAGGCCGGCGGTGATATAGGGAGCGCCGAAAACGGCGAGTTCGCTCATTGCCGAAATGCGTCGCCGAGCGATCGGTGATGCGCCGCAGAGGCGATTTCGGCAGTCGCTCGCTTCGGCGCGGATGCCGTCGCCGCGCGGCCGGCCGTGAAGCGATGCTGAGTAAGGTCCATCCCGAGAAACAGGGTAATTCAACGAATCAGAACGTACCAATAAATTAGTTATACGTTATATGATCGTCTATTGATCGCGGAGGGTGGACGATTGCGGCAGGTTGCGGCGGCAATGACGCCTTGACCCGAGGGCGGCGGCAAAGGAAACTCCGCGCGGGCGTCGAACGCCGCCGCGCGCGAATGTAGGGAGGGTGCGATGCAACAGACCGTGAGCCTTACCGTCAACGGCAAGCCGGCCTCGGCGACCGTCGAGGGACGGACGCTCCTGGTGCAGCTGCTGCGCGAGCATCTCGGCCTCACCGGCACCCATGTCGGCTGCGACACCTCGCAGTGCGGCGCCTGCGTCGTGCACGTCAACGGCGAGGCGGTCAAATCGTGCACCTTGCTCGCCGTCCAGGCCGCGGGCGCCAACGTGCTGACGATCGAGGGCGTCGCCGACGGCGATACGTTGCATCCGATGCAGGAAGCCTTCCGCAACAACCACGCGCTGCAATGCGGCTTTTGCACGCCCGGCATGGTCATGAGCGCGCTCGATCTGGTGAAGAACAACCCGCGGCCGACCGACCGCGAAATCCGCGAGTATCTCGAAGGCAATCTGTGCCGCTGCACCGGCTATCACAACATCGTCTTGGCGATCGCCGAGGGGGCCGCGGTCATGCGCGGCGAGGCGCCGCCGGCCAATCCCCACGGGGTGGCGGCAGAGTAGCGGCGATGCCCGACGGCACGATCGGCACTCCGGTCCGGCGGCGCGAGGATTACCGCTTCCTGACCGGCCAGGGCACCTATACCGACGACATCAACCGCCCCGGGCAGCTCTACGCCTATATCCTCCGCAGCCCGCACGCCAGCGCCCGCATCAACGCCATCAATACGGCCGCTGCGGCGGCCTCGCGCGGCGTTGTCGCCGTTTATACCGGCCAGGACATCGCGGCGGCAGGGATCGGCGGACTGCCGTGCGGCTGGCTGATCCATTCCAAGGACGGCGCGCCGATGAAAGAGCCGCCGCACCCGGTATTGGCGACGGGTCGCGTGCGCCATGTCGGCGATCCGGTCGCCGCGGTTATCGCCGTAAGCCTGCCGGAGGCGCGCGACGCCGCCGAGAAGATCGTCGTCGACTACGCGGTCGAGCCCGCGGTCGTCGATGTCGTCGATGCGATCAAGCCCGGCGCGCCGCTGGTGTGGGGCGCCGAGGCGCCGGGCAATGTCTGTTATGACTGGGGGCTCGGCGACCTGGCGGCGGTCGATGCCGCGCTCAAGGGCGCGGCGCGGGTCGTCAAGATCGACCTCGTCAACAACCGCCTCATCGCCAACGCGATGGAGCCGCGCGCCGCGATCGGCGACTACGATCGCGCGACCGGCGAACACACGCTCTACACGACGAGCCAGAACCCGCATGTGATCCGCCTGTTGATGGGCGCCTTCGTGCTGCACCTCCCCGAGGCGAAGCTGCGAATCGTCGCGCCCGATGTCGGCGGCGGTTTCGGCTCGAAAATCTACCATTACGCCGAGGAGGCCCTCGTCACCTGGGCGGCCGGCAAATTGCGCCGGCCGATCAAATGGACGGCCGAGCGCTCGGAAAGCTTCATGTCGGACGCGCAGGGGCGCGACCATGTGACCCACGCCGAGCTCGGGGTCGACGGGCAGGGCAAGTTCGTCGCGCTGAAGGTGTCGACGCTCGCCAACCTCGGCGGCTACCTGTCCACCTTCTCGACCGCGGTGCCGACCTATCTTTACGGCACATTGTTGGCCGGCACCTACACGACGCCGGCGGTCTACGTCGAGACCAAGGCGGTGTTCACCAATACGGTGCCGGTCGATGCCTATCGCGGCGCCGGCCGGCCGGAGGCGACGTTTGTCGTCGAGCGCATCGTCGATCTCGCCGCCGACGAACTCGGCATCGACCCGGCCGAACTGCGCCGCCGCAATTTCATCCCGGCGGACGCGTTCCCCTACCAGACGCCGGTCGCGCTGCAATACGACAGCGGCGACTACCACGCGACGCTGCAACTGGCGACCCAGGCGGCGGATTACGCCGGTTTCGAGACGCGTCGCCGGCAGGCGGCGGCGCGCGGCAGATACCGCGGCATCGGCATCGCCACCTATATCGAGGCGTGCGGCATGGCGCCGTCGGCCGTCGCCGGCGCCTTGGGCGCGCGCGCCGGGCTTTACGAATCGGCGGCGGTGCGGGTACACCCGACCGGCAGCGTCACCGTGCTGACCGGTTCGCATTCGCATGGCCAGGGGCATGAGACGACGTTCGCCCAGCTTGTCGCCGACGGCCTCGGCGTGCCGCTCGAATCGGTTGAGATCGTGCACGGCGACACCGACAAGATGCCGTTCGGCATGGGCACCTACGGCTCGCGCTCCTTGGCGGTCGGCGGCACCGCGATCCTCAAGGCGATCGACAAGGTCGTCGCCAAGGGCAAGAGGATCGCCGCCCACCTGTTGGAGGCCTCCGAAGCGGATATCGAGTTCAAGGACGGCATGTTTACAGTCGCCGGCACCGACCGCGCGAAAAGCTTCGGTGAGATCGCGCTGACCGCCTATGTGCCGCACAATTTCCCGCACGACCAGCTGGAGCCCGGCCTCGACGAAACCGCGTTCTGGGACCCGCCGAACTTTACGTTCCCGTCGGGCGCATATGTCGCCGAAGTTGAGATCGACCCCGACACCGGCACGCTGGAGATTGTCAGCTTCACCGCGTCCGACGATTTCGGCCGCATCATCAACCCGATGATCGTCGCGGGGCAGGTGCATGGCGGCCTGGCGCAGGGGATCGGCCAGGCGGTACTGGAGGGCTGCGTCTACGACAAGGCCACGGGCCAGCTGTTGACCGGCTCCTACAACGATTACGCGATGCCGCGGGCCGACGATTTGCCGAGCTTTTCGCTGTCGACGCACGCGACCTTGTGCAAGCACAATCCGCTGGGCGTCAAGGGTTGCGGCGAAGCGGGCGCGATCGGCTCGCCGGCGGCGATCGCCAACGCGATCGTCGATGCGCTGAAGCCGTTCGGCGTGCGCCATGTCGAAATGCCGGCGACGCCGGAGAAGCTGTGGCGCATGATCCACCAACACCAGCCGCGGGCGGCGGCGGACTAGAAAGAGGCCCCTCACCCCTCCCTCTCCCCGCAAGCGGGGAGAGGGAGGGACCCGCGAAGCGGGAGGGTGAGGGGCAGGCGCCCGACGGGTAGCGGGATAGAGGAGAGGCCCGATGTACGAATTCGATTATCACCCTGCGACGAGCCTCGACGACGCCGCGGCCCGGCTCGCCGACGAGGAGGCCAAGCTGGTCGCCGGCGGCATGACGCTGATCCCGACCTTAAAGCTGCGTCTGGCAAAACCGACGCAGCTCATCGATCTCGGCGCGATCCCGGCGTTGAAGGGCATCACCGAGGAGAGTGACGCGGTCGTCATCGGCGCGATGACGCGGCATGCCGACGTCAACCGCTCCGCGGTCGTCAAGCGCGCGATCCCGGCCGTGGCCGCGCTGGCCGGCATGATCGGCGACCCCGCGGTGCGCAACCGCGGCACGATCGGCGGCTCGATCGCCAACAACGACCCGGCCGCCGACTACCCGGCCGCGGTCGTCGGCCTCAATGCCACCGTGCGCACGAACAAGCGCGAGATTGCAGCCGA
>DATJUL010000071.1:0-2112 GCA_035502295.1 Allostellaceae bacterium
TTCTCGCGCGGCTCCAGGCCATGTCGGCTGTCTATGGGACGCGGATCGAAATGGCGAACGGCGTCGGCATCATTCACGGGCCGGGGTAAAAGATGACTCTCTCGCATCGCCGCGGCCGCAATGGCCCGGTCCACGTCGCACTCCGCCTGGCGGCAGCGGGGTTGGCGCTGCTCGCGTTGACGCCTCGGCCCGCGCCTGCCAACCCTGCAGACGGCGACCCGGTCATCACCACCCACGAAGTGCGGGTCGGCGGCACCGAGTTGGCCTATTCTGCGGAGGTCGGGCGCATCGCCATCCGTGATGTCGCGACCGGCGCGCCGCACGGATACATGTTCTATACGGCGTACAGAGCCAACGCCGCCGGCAAACGACCGGTGATGTTCGTATGGGACGGCGGCCCGGGAGCCCCGTCCGCCTGGTTGCATTTCGACATCGCTGGCCCGAAGCTTCTGCAGGGGACGCAGCTGGTCGACAACTCCGATACCTGGCTTGCCGCGAGCGATCTGGTGCTGGTCGATCCGATCGGTACCGGCTTCAGTCGTCCGACCAGCACGGCCTACGAGCATGAGTTCTACGGCACCGTCGGCGACGTCGCTTCCGTCACGGAGTTCGTCCGCTGTTGGCTCATCCTGCACGACGACGTCGGCGCCCCTGTGTTTCTCGCCGGCGAGAGCTGGGGTGCCGGAAGGGCGGCGAGCGTCGCGTACGCTCTCGAGAAGCGCGGCATCGACGTCAACGGCATCATATTGATCTCCGGCGGCTTCGGACTCGATCAGCACTACGGCTCGCCGTCACTGCTGGAGGCGATCGGTGTCGTCGACATGGCCAGCACGGCGCTCTACTGGCACCGCATCGCACCCGACCTGGGCAAGGATCCGGCAACGGTGCGGCGTGCGGCCGAAGCCTGGGCGCGTGGAAAGTATGCACCCGCTCTCGCTCGCCTCGCGGAGCTCTCGCCCGCGGAGCGCGATCGGATCGCCCGGCAGCTCGCGCGTTTCACGGGCATCGCGCCAGCGTCCATCGATCGCCGCACACTCGTCGTCACGCCACATCAGTTCCGCACGGAGTTACTCGAGGGCGAAGGCAAAGTGCTCTATCTGCTCGACGGCCGCCGCACGAGTCCGCCGAGCGATGCCGGCACGCCGGCGATGCTGCATTACCTGCGCGAGACCCTGGGCTATCGTACCGATCTGCCCTACCTCGATCTCGAGGACCCGACCCAGGGATTCGCTCCGTCGGGCAGCTACCCTCAGGGCGTCGGCGAGCAGTGGAACTATGCCACCGCGCCCATGACCGCCGGGCAGGTGAAGGCCGCGATCGCCGCGGCGGTCGCTTCAGGAGCCGGGCCGCCGCAGCTGGGGCCGCCGCTGCCCGGCACGCGGCAGGCGGTCGCACTCAACCCGCGTCTCAAGGCGCTGGTGGCGGTGGGCATCTATGACCCGTACCAACAGTGTGCGCGCGGCCAGGCGACCGAGGATGCGCTGCCGCCGGAGCTGCGTCGCGCCATCGAATTCAAATGCTACGCCGGCGGCCACGCGATGTACCTGGACAGTGACGCGATACGCATCGAGCTGAGCCGCGATGTGATGAAGCTGGTCGAGGAGGCGCGCTAGCGCGATAACGGAGCTGATGCAAATGTGTCGGATGACCCGCTTGATGACCTTCGTGCTCGCGTCGATCGCGGGCGCTCTGGCGCCGGCCGGCGCCGAGACCGCCGGGCAACTGTTCCCACCGCCGCCATTGGCTCCGCTCGTCATGACGGCGGTGGACGGACATCGCGTCTTCAACACCGAGCACAGCGGTGTGTTCAACGGGCATCACATCCGCTACCGCGCCACGGTTGCCGAGACGTTGATCGAAGATCCCGGCGCCGTGCCGGCCGCCGATCTCTATTCCTTCAGCTACGTTGCCGAAGGGATCGCCAACCCGGCGGCACGGCCCGTCATGTTCATCTTCAATGGCGGTCCGGGTGCCTCCTCGGTGTTCCTGCATCTCTGTTCCCTGGGCCCCCGAGTGCTGCGCGATTGCAGTCCCACGGGCACCTCGAGCCCCGCGACGCCGCTGGTCGACAACGCCGAGAGCCCCCTCGATGTGGCCGACCTGGTGTTCATC
>DATJUL010000072.1:0-4242 GCA_035502295.1 Allostellaceae bacterium
GCGACGGCCCGCCGCCCTTGCCGGTGCCAAACATCTCAATCACCCGCCGCTTCCGCCGAATTTCACCACGGAGACACGGAGGGCGCGGAGATGATTTGGGTGTTCAGCATCTTCGTGTCCTCGGTGCCTCGGTGGTGTATCGTCATCGCTCGATGCCTGGACTAGCAGCCGGTGGGTTTTGCCGCAACCGGCGGCAGCGACCCGAAATGGTCGAGCGAGCGCATCGCCAGTGCGTCCGAATGCTTGATCGCGTTGGCCAGCGCCTGTTCGGCATAGGCCTGCACGCGGTCGCGCGACACGCCGTTGCGCCGCAGATCGTCGTAAGGGTCATGCGCGCCGACGACAGTCGTCTCGAAATTGTTGTCGTCGTTGACCGAGAGTTTTTTCAGCGCCTCGGACACGCTGTCCGTCAGCTGGTTGATCTTGGCGGTGATCTCGTTGAGGCTCGTCGTCACCGCGCCGGCGACGGCCTGGGCGATGATCTGCGCCAGGTTGTCGCCGGTGACGGCGCCGGTCGCGGTGTTGGCAATGGTCGAAGCGGGAGTGGCCGCAGGCGTATCGGTCATCGGAACGTCTCCAGGGGTTGCGGAACAAAGGGTATTCGCGGCGGTCAGCCGGCGAACGGCGAAAAGAACCGCACCTTGCGGTCCTTCAGCGGCTGGAGCGTGGCGTCGCCCCACACGACGCCGCGCAGCCAATAGGCGTGCATGAGACGCGGCCAGGCGACCACGATCGCGCCGTGCGAAAACGTGCGGCCAAAGCGGAACACCGCGATGTCGCCCGGAAGCGGCGCGGTCTCGATTTCGCGCGCATAGGCGAACAGCCCCTCGGCATAGCGTTCGGCGTCGCGGTGCAGGTGCCAGTCCGGCACATAAAACGGCGGCTCGATATGGCCGCTGATGCCGGCGCGCTCGTAGACCTCGGCCAGCAGCATCAGACAATCGACGCCGCCTCTTTTGCCCTTGACGCGGCCCTGATGGTGAAACGGCGTGCCGATCCACGACTGCGCCTCGGCGACGACCGCGCGCCGTTTTTCACCTTGAGACGGTGAGGCCGTGCAATGCCATTCTTGAGGTAAGCTCATTGTCTCACGGTCTCGTTGCGAATATTCATTTGCGGCGCTCCTCGTCGTCGGCGAGGCCCAGGGCGAAGGCGAGCACGGTGGCGACGAGCGCGACCGCGAGGCAGACGATCGCGGTCGCGACGTGCGGATCGAAGCTGACGACGACCGGCGGCGGCATCGTCAGAACGCCATCTCGGGCGGCGGGATGTAGGGGAAGCCGCCGAAGCGGCCGAGGTTGTTGCGCAGCTGGCAGCCGCCCTCGCCGGTTGTCGAATGGTCGCAGCCCGGCAGCGCGTAGAACGTGTCGCCGACCGCGACCGGATAGAGCCACGGCTTGAACTGCGCCAATGTCTTGCCGTCGGGCGAGATCGACGCAATCGTGCGCGCGATGCCGGCATTGGCGCCGCTCAGCCCGACCAGCGTGCCCTCGACATAATCGAAGATGTTCGGCGAGATTGCCGATGCGAGATAGACGCCCGATTGCGCGGTCGTCGTCGCGGTCACGGTGATCTGCGCCGGGCCGCCGGTCGTGCCGTCGGCGGCGGTGCCGCTCTGCCGGTTGTAGCCGCACATCGGGTCGCCGAAGATGTGGCTGCACGACGCGGCAAAGAGCCGGCGCGGCATCTGCTGGATCGCCAGCAGGTTCATCAGCGACTTCACCTTCATTGCGATCGTCGAGCGGCCGATGTCGCATTCGGCGACGCGGCCATAAAACCAGGTCAGACAGCCGAGTGAAGTGTCGCCCGGCGCGGCGCCGATCAGCCGGTCGAGTTCGACCGTCGCGCCGTCGAACAGGCCGATGCGCACCGCGTCGGCAAACGCGAACGTGCCGATCAGGTCCGTGGCGGCCGCATAGATTTCGATGTCAAGTTCGGCCGGCTCGACGCCGATTTTGGTCGAGACCTGCGAGCGGCCGAAGCGCGGCCCCAGCAGGAAGGTCTGCGCGCTGCCGTAATTGAGGCTGTGCGGGTCGGCAAAGCCGGCTGCCGGCACCGTCACCGCTGTGTTGCCGCCGCTGTAGCGCAGCACGAGGCCGTCGGTCAGCTGGAACACGTAGAGGTCGGCCATCCACGCATCGTATTCGGCAGCGGCGAGAAACGCCGCCAGCGCCGCCGGAGCCGGCCTCATGGCAGCACGCTCTCGAACTTGACCGATTTGGCCTGCCACAGCTGATACATGAAGTTCTCGAAGTTCATCGCGTCGTCGGTGAAGTGACTGAGGAAGTAATAGGAAAAACTGGCGGCAATCGCCGCACCCGCGGCCGGCGCCTCGGCAAACACGATCGTGTCGGCGAGGGTGGTGAAGCCGAACCGGCTGGTCGTACTTACACCGGAAGTCTGCAGCACGCCGTTGACAGTGACGAGGAGCGCATTGCCGGTTTCGTTGACCGCCGCCGTCAACGGCTCGGTGAAGGCGCCGAAGGTTCGCACGATCGGAAATGCGGTCGTCGCGCCGTCGCCGGTGGCGATCGGCTGGTCCGTCACCTGATTGTCGCTCGGATCGGCGAACAGAAAGGTGCCGAAGGCGCCCTGCGCGGCGAGAAAGAACCCGGCCAGCGTGCGCAACTCGTCATAGCCGATGCCGAGGCCGACACCAGCGCCGGCGCGCGTGTCATGCGCGTCGCGCAAGAGCGGAAAGGTCAGCGTGAAGCTCCAGATCGGATACGGCTGGTCGGCGATGCGCAACTGGCGCCCCGACACCGCCTTTTGCGTGCGGGTCTGAAAGCGCGGCGCTTTTGTCACCGACCAGCCACAGCCGGGCAGGCTCGGAAACACCGGCGGGTCGCTCATGCACGGCGCCTCGTCACAGGCTGCGCGGGGTCAGCGCGTTGGAGCGCAGCATGTCGCGGATCACGTCCGGGCTCTTCGCCAGGAAGCCGCGGAACCAGCGCTCGACCGCCGGCCCATCCGCCGGCCCGTGGAAATGCAGGTGCAGATCGCCGCCGGCGCCGCCGCCTGCATCGCCGCCCGCCGCGATCATGCGCTGCAATCCTTCGCTGATCGGCGCCGGCAACACCATCTCGCGGGCATGCAGGAGCGCCGGGCGGGCGCCGGGAAAATTCGGCAAGGCCCAGCCGCCCGCGGCCGACGGCACGATGCCGCCCCCGGCGAACGCGAACAGCCCGCCGAGAAAGCCGAGAATGCCGCCGCCGCCCGCCGCCGCCGAGCCGAGTTCGGCGGTACCGCCGGCAAGCTGCGCGGCGCTGCCCAGCGTGCCGGCGCCGCTCGTCGCCGTCGCGGCGCCGAGCGAGGCGGTCAACGTCGCCAGCGCCGCCGTGTTGGCGGCGAGCGCAGCGGTGTTGGCGGTCGTCGTCGCGGCCGTCCCGAGCTGCTGCGGCGCGCCCGTCAGCCAGCCGCCGAGAGCGCTGCCGAGCACATCGCCGACCCCCTGGCCGGCGCGCGGCGCCGCCTGGCCGAGCAGCCCGGCGAGCGGCCCCGCCGCGGCCTGCGACAAGGCGCTGCCGGCGATGCCGACCAGGCCGCGCGTGACCGACAAACTGACGCGCTGCGCCGCGCGCTGCCAGGTCAGTGTGCCGGCGACGAGGCCAGCGACCGCGCTCTGCCAGCCGCGGCCGATCTCGTCGAAGGCGCGACTGAACGGCTGGGCGATGCGCCCGGCGGCGGCGCCGACACCGACAAAGGCGCTTTGCAGCTGCGCCACCGGCTGCGTCGCGGCGGCGACCGCCTGCTGCAACTGCCCGAGCCCGGCGACCGCGTCGTCGACATCGGCGCCGACCGTGATCTGCACATCGTCAGCCATGAGTGACCTGATTCAGCTTGGGGCGCCGCGCGATGGCGAGCGCGCGGGCGCGGTTTTTGGCGGCGAGCGCCGCCGGGTCGAGGAGCGCCGCCGGCATGCCGAGACCGTCCGTCGCGACGACGAGGCCGGGCGGCGGCGCGGCGGCGAGCGCCTTCAGTGCCGCGGCGTCGGGCGGCGCGGGGTGCGGCTGCCAGCCGAAGAGGCGCGCGATCGCCTGCAACAAGAGATGCGCCGGCGGGTTTTCTTCCCAGTAGCGGAAGATGTCGCCGGCCTCGGCCAGCGTCAGCCGGTCGATGTCGCGCCAGCGCCAGGCGCAGCCGGTGGCGAGGGCGCCGTAGAGGGCGCCGAGCTGGGCGCGAGGGCTGTTCCCGCCATCCCCGGAACGGCCGCCGGCGGCGGCCGGCCGTCCGGGGACCGCG
>DATJUL010000073.1:0-4325 GCA_035502295.1 Allostellaceae bacterium
TGAGCGGCAGATCGCGCGTCACCTCGTAGCACAGCAGCATCCCGATCTCTTTGAGGAGTTCGCGAAACGACTTGGTGGAGACGTTCTTGGCGCGGATCAGCGTCAGCTTGTGCTGGACCAGCGGATGATCGACGACC
The DNA here is from genome assembly GCA_035502295.1 of Allostellaceae bacterium. GTDB lineage: Bacteria > Pseudomonadota > Alphaproteobacteria > ATCC43930 > CGMCC-115725 > DATARH01. The sequence continues at coordinate 138 of DATJUL010000073.1, forward strand.
GTTACGCCTTGCATGGTTTCCTCCGCGCGCGAATATGTTCAGAACACGGTGCCGTCGCTTTTGACCTTGACCGGCGGTGAACCGTCGGGACGCAGCTTTCTGGCAATGACGCGGCCGGCTTCCCAGGTGCCGCCTTCCAGCACCTTCGCCAGCGGCAGCGCGGCGGCGTCGAGCCTCAGCGTTCGGCGCATAGCCGCGGCGAGCTTATCGAGCAGGGCCACCGTCAGCGCGCGCCATTCCACGACCAGGAGGGAGTCGACCTCGTGCTCGCGCGGCGCGTCGGCAGGTTCGCGGAACGCCAGCACGCCGGTGTCGACAAAAAGCCCGCCGTTTCGGTATTCGGCGAGCCCGGTCAAGCCGTCGATATCGGTGACGGCAAGCCCGGCCCATTGCAGCGGCTCGATCAGCGAATAAGCGAGCCACTGCGAGAGCTTGTGCAGCGGCACAAGACCGCTGGTCGCGTCCGGCATGACCATGGCCGGATGCCGCCAGCAATCGCCGAGCGGCACGCCGCCGAGCGTCAGGCGCGACGGCCAGATCGGCCCGAAGTGACGCAGCAATTCGGCCAGCACCACCGGCGCCGCGATTGCGCGGTCCTGCGCCAGCGAGACCAGATGATCGAAAAAGCCGCCGGGCCGCGCGACGTCATTGCGAGCGAAGATGTCCGGATTGCCGGCGACGTGTGCGCCCAGGCGCCTGAGAAGGTCGGCACGTCCGGCGATGCCGACCATCGGATTGTTCGCTCCGACCTGCAATCCGGCCTCGATATCCGCTTGCGACATATGTTGCAGGCGTGCGGCGTCGGCCTGCAGCGGGTGGTGGCGATCCGACGAGAAGGCGCCATCGGCGAACATGCCAAGGCTCGCGAGCCCGAGGCCCTCGGAACGCCCGATCTGCTGCCCGGTTTGCGGATCGCCATAGCGCCACAACGGACCGGCGCCGGCGTCGAGCAGGACGCTGACAATGACCAGATCGAAGGCGGCGCGGGCGCGCGCTGCCGGATCGCGCCAGGAGGCCGCCTTGTCGACCGCGGCCCAGCGGTTTTGTCCGTCGAGGATGAAATGCCGCCAGCGCGCGTGGAACGGCATGGCAAGCGACGGATAGCGCTGGCGCGTCAGCGTGACGACCAAATCGACGGCCGCGGGCAGCTTGCCAAGCTCCACCCGAAAGTGAGGCAGCCGGTCCGCAAGCCCGATGTCGAGCATGCGGTGGGCGCGCTCGCGGACCGCCTCGGCGCTCAATAGCGATAAGGCGGCGGCAGCTTCGGAGGTCACGGCGGGAATCCGGCAGGGTTTAGAATTTGCCGAGGTCGCGGCCGACGGTGTCGGTCAGGTCCTGCGGCTTGGCCGGCTCAGGCGAGTAATAGCCGGCCGCCTTCTTCGCCTCGATTTCGACGTGGGCGTCCGCCGGCACCAATTCGTCCGGTATCGGCACCCGCTCGACGATATCCACGCCTTGACCGGTCAGCGCCTCATATTTCATATCGCTCATCGAGACGAAGCGATCGATGCGCCTGATGCCGAGCCAATGGACGGTGTCCGGCATCAATTGCTGAAAGCGCGCGTCCTGGACGCCGGCGACGCATTCGGTGCGCTCGAAATACGCGGCCGCCGCATCGCCGCCTTCCTGCCGCTTGCGCGCGTTGTAGACCAGGAACTTGGTGACCTCGCCGAGCGCGCGGCCTTCCTTGCGGTTATAGATGATGACGCCGAGCCCGCCCGCCGGCGCGCCGCGGGCGCATTCCTCGATGCCGTGGATCAGATAAGGCCGGCAGGTGCAGATGTCCGAACCGAAAACGTCGGAGCCGTTGCACTCGTCGTGCACGCGGCAGGTGATGCGCGTGCGCGGGTCGGAGAGCTTGGGGACGTCGCCGAACAGATAAACCGTCGCGCCGCCGATCGGCGGCAGAAACACCTGCAGGTCGGGCCGGGTGACGAGTTCGGGAAACATGCCGGCGGTCTGCTCGAACAGCGCGCGGCGCAAGGCGTTCTCGCTGGTGCCGAAACGTTGCGCGATGCCCGGCAGATACCACACCGGATCGATCGCGATCTTGACCACCGACACGCTGCCGTTGCCGTGCACGATCGTTCCGTCGTTCTTGAGGCGGCCGGCCGCGAGCGCCTCCTGGAGCTCGGGGAGGTCGAGGCGCGCGCGCGTCACCGCGATCGTCGGCCGGACATCGACGCCTTCGGCGATTTCGCTCTTGAAATTTTCGGCGACCAGATGGCCCCAGGGATCGAGCGAGACGATGCGCTGCGGTTCGCTCCACTGCGTAAACGGCCCGATGGTCGCGGCCGGGAAGGTGTTGGTCAGGTCCGGCCGGCGGATCGGATCGAGCGCGCCGGAGGAAACCGCGAGCGCGCGATAGACGGCGTAAGAGCCGCCGTGGCTGCCGATCACATTGCGGTCCTGCGGCCGCGACACGGTGCCGATCACCGGCCCGCGCTCGCGCGCGGTTTTCGCGCCCCAGTGGATCGGGAAAGGCAGCTTGGCGCCGGGCTCCGGGTGGGACGTGAGCCGGATGTGCTCGGTGCGATTGGAACGGTTCATCGCTGGAATCCAAAAGCAGAAGACCCGCCGCCATGACGGGTCCGATCGTTCACTCGCTGAAATAAATCGTGCAGGCTTTGAGCGTGCAGCCGGGGAATTATACCTTATCCCCGCGCCGAGACAATAATGCCCCGCCTCCTAACCGAGGCTTAAACATGGGGTTTGGCGGCATTCATTCAAGTGGAAGGCCCTGTTTCACCGGCCTGATGGCTGCCCATTCATTGCGCTTCGAGCGCGAAGTTTTCAGGCAATGCCTAGAGCCGCCGGCCGACGCCGCGCTCCGTGGCGCGCCGCCAGATCAGCTCGGCAAAGGCGATGTCTTCAAGCGCGATGCCGAGTGACTTGAACAGCGTGATGTCGGCCGGTCCGCGCCGGCCCGCGATCTTGCCGGTAACGATGTCGCCCAATTCGACGATGTCTTGCCATTTGAGCCGGCCGGCGGCGATGAGGTCGCGATATTCGCCGGCTTCGTGCTGCGCCTGCGCAAGGTGGTCGGTGGCGCGCACCGTCGCACGCAGCACGGTCTCGCCGTCGATCTCGCGGCGCGACGCGGCATTGGCGCCCGCCGCGTTGATATGCACGCCGGATTTGAGCCAGTTGGCCCGCATCACCGGCTCCGCCGATTTGGTGATGAGAGCGACGATGTCGGCGCCGACGAGCGCGTCCTCTGCGGAAGCTGCGGGCTTGGCCGAAACATCCAGCTCGCGTTCGACGCGGCGCGCGAAATCCTCGCGGTGCGCGGCGGTCGGCGCGAACACGCTCACCTCGGTTATTTGGCGCACCGCGCAGACGGCGGCTACTTGCGTGAGGGCTTGGCGTCCGCTGCCGATCACGCCGAGGACGCGCGCGTCGGGGTTGGCAAGATGTCTGGAGGCGACCCCGGTCGCCGCGCCGGTTCGCATCCGGCCGAGATGATCGGACGCGATCATCGCCAGGAGCCGGCTGTCGGCAGCCGAATAAAGCAGCACATGCGAGGAACCCGCGTCCGGGCCGATGTGATAGGCCTTCAGTCCGAATAGGCCTTTGGCGCCCCACGCCGCTCCCATCAGATTGAACTGCGCGGGACCGGCGCGCGCCCGCTGCCGCGGCAGGTTGACGGTTGCGGCGTCCGGCCAGGTGGCGAACAAATCCTCCAGCGCGGCGATGGCATCGGCAACGCCGACCAGCCCGCGCACGTCGTCCTCGCTCAGGTAAAGCGGACCGCCGGATTTTCCTTTGCGCCGGGTCGCGTCTTTGGTCTCGCGCGACGTTCGGCGCGCCTTGGCCGGCGCGCGAAGGCGAGTCTTCATCCTGGACTTCGCGGTCTTTGACTTTCCGGTCTTGGATTTTGGCGTCTTGAGTTTTGGCATCTTGGCCATGCTGTCGGTCACGCCTGCGCGCGCGGCGTCCTCACCGGATCTGGCTTCGACGGCGCGCGCCTTGGCTTAGACGAAGGCGCGCTGCTTCCACGGTACCAGCACATGCTCGGCCCAGTTGACGCCGCGGTTCAACAGCACTGCAAGCGCGGCGATGACAATGAGCGGCGCGAAATATTTCGCCAGCGACAGCGTCTCGCCGTAGAATTGAAACATATAGCCGATGCCGGTCGCCACGATCAGAAGCTGGCCGACGATGATGCCGACCAGCGCCCGGCCGACC
>DATJUL010000074.1:0-19116 GCA_035502295.1 Allostellaceae bacterium
AGCGCGACGAAGGGCGCGGCGGCGAGCCAGACTCCGAGTTCGCCGGCGAGGTAGAACCACCACGGCGCGACGCTGAACCCCGAGCTGATGCCGAGGTACAGGTTGTAATAGAGGTTGCGCCACACCGAGGCGAGCGGATAGCCGAGGGTCAGCCAGTCGAGCATGGCGCCGCCGGCCAGCGCCGCCGCGCCGCCGGCGACCAGCGCGAGACAGCGCGCCCGCCAGTCGCCGCGCCCCGGCCACAGCGCGACGAGCGCGGCGGCGGGCGCCAGCTGCAGCCGCAACAGGCACGCCAGTCCGAGCAGCACGCCGGCCGCGAATTGTCGGCGCCGGCCGACCGGATGACCCGGCGCCGTCAGGTACAACGCGATAACGAAAATGTGCGCGGCGACGACCCCGTTCAGCGCCCGCGCGCCGAAATAGACGAGTTCGGGGGCGACCGCGACCGCTGCGGCGGCGACCAAGGCGCCGGCGAGACCGCATTCGCGCCGGCACCACAGATACGCGCAGACGACCGGCGCGGCCGCGAGCAAGCCGAGCGCCGTCGCGATCGCCGGCAGGTAGTATCGCGGCCCGTCGCCAAACACGCGGGCGATTTCGATCAGCCCGGCGATCGCGCCCGGCAACAGCCACGAGCGCATGCCGACGCGGAATTCCCAGGTCACGAGGCCATAGCCGTAGACGAGGCGATGCGCCGGCTCGATCGTCTGGAAGATTTCGTCGCCCCAGTTCATGCTCGGCTGGAACACGGTCGGCACGAGGCGCAGCACGACGGCGAGCAGCACCAGGCCCGCGAGCCCGGCGATCGGCAAGGCGCCGCGCCAGGCTGCGGCGTGCTCGGCCGCCGCGCCGTCGGCGGATGCGATAAGCCCCCGTGTCGCGGTCAACTCCCGGTCCCCGCCCGCTCGACCGGTCGGACGATAGGCGGCGAGCCGTTAGGAGAGGCTTAACGATTGTCCCGGTCGCTTGAGCGCGCGGCCGCTGCACCCCATGTTGAGCCTGCGCGCGGCTTCCGTCGCTCTGTGCCGCGGCTGATCCATCCGGGAGTGACGAGGGGGATGCCAGCTCTGCAGCCGGTGCGCGGCACGCAAGATCTGTTGCCCGAGATGATGCGGCGGCATCGCCGGGTCAGCGATGCCGCGCGCGATCTTGCGGCGCTCTACGGCTTTGCCGAGATCGCGACGCCGGTCTTCGAGTTCACCGAGGTCTTCACCCGGCCGATCGGCGAGCACACCGATATCGTCTCGAAGGAGATGTACACATTCCGCGACCGCGGCGGCGAGAAGCTGACCCTGCGGCCGGAGAACACCGCCGGCGTCGTGCGTGCGGTCTTGTCGAACGGGCTGACCCAGCAGACGCCGCTCAAATTCTTCTATTCCGGTCCGATGTTCCGGTACGAGCGGCCGCAGAAGGGCCGCTTCCGCCAGTTCCACCAGATCGGCGTCGAACTCTTGGGCGTGCCGCAGCCGCAAGCCGACATCGAGGTCATCGCCTGCGGCTGGCGCATCCTGACGGAACTCGGCATCGGCGACCGGGTCGTTCTGGAATTGAATACGCTCGGCGATCCCGAGAGCCGGGCCGCTTATCGCGCCGCCTTGGTCGACTACTTCTCGGTCCGGCAATCCGAACTGTCGGAGGACAGCCTTCGACGGCTTTCCGTTAACCCTTTGCGTATTCTCGATTCGAAGGACGAACGCGACATCCGCGTCAATGCAGACGCACCGCGTTTTGAGGATTTTTTGAACGATGGCTCACGCCGGTTTTTTGGCGATGTGCAGCGGGACCTGAAACACCTCGACATCCCTTTTGCACTTAACCAGCGTTTGGTCCGCGGCCTCGATTATTACACCCACACCGTCTTCGAATTCGTGACGACCGATCTCGGCGCGCAGGGCACCGTGCTGGCGGGCGGCCGCTACGACGGCCTCGTCGCATTGATGGGCGGCCCGGCGATGGCCGGGGTCGGCTGGGCGGCCGGCATCGAACGCCTTGCGATGATGATCGCCGACCCGCCGCCTCCCCCGCGGCCGATCGCGCTCGTCCCGATCGGCGACCACGCCGAGGCGCTGGCCGTCGCGATGGCAGAGGAACTGCGCGGCGCCGGTCTGGTCGTTGAGATGACGTATTCCGGCAATCTCGGCCGTCGTATGCAGCGGGCCAATCGGATGGGCGCCCGCGCCGCAGTGTTGCTCGGCGAGGACGAGCTGGCACGCGGCGCTGCGACCGTGCGCGACCTCGACAGCGGCGAACAAGGCGAAGTCCCGCTCGCCGAACTGGCGGCGCGGCTGAAGGCGCTTTACGGCTGATCCGCAATGGACCGGGTACTCGAATCGCGCTTTGAGCAGATCGTGCGGCGCCATGCCGAACTCGGCGCCGCGTTATCGGCGGCCGGCCTTGCGGGCGACGAATTCGCGAAACTGTCGAAAGAGTACAGCGAGATCGATCCGATCGTCGACGGCATCGAGAATCTGCGCCGCACCGAAACCGAGCTGGCGGCGGCGGCGGAGATGGCGGCCGCGGCCGACGATCCCGACATGAAGGCGCTGGCCGAGGAAGAAGTGCGCGCCCTGAAGGAGCGCCTGCCGGCGCTGGAGCGCGACGTGAAGCTGGCGCTGCTGCCGAAGGACGCGGACGACGGACGCAACGCGATCCTCGAAGTGCGCGCCGGCACCGGCGGCGAGGAGGCGGCGCTGTTCGCCGCCGATCTCTTCCGCATGTACCAACGCTATGCGGCGCTGCGCGGTTGGCGCTTCGAACTCCTGGACCTGTCGGAAACCGGCATCGGCGGCTTCAAGGAGGCGGTGGCCGCGATCACCGGGCGCGACGTGTTTGCCCGGCTCAAATACGAATCGGGCGTGCACCGCGTGCAGCGCGTGCCGGAGACCGAAGCCTCCGGCCGCATCCACACCTCGGCCGCGACCGTCGCGGTGCTGCCGGAGGCCGAGGAGGTCGATGTCGCGATTCCCGACAAGGATTTGCGCATCGACGTGTTCCGCGCCTCGGGCCCCGGCGGGCAATCGGTCAACACGACCGACAGCGCGGTGCGCATCACGCACATCCCGACGGGCCTCGTCGTGATCCAGCAGGACGAGAAATCGCAGCACAAAAACAAGGCGCGCGCGATGAAGGTGCTGCGCGCCCGGCTCTACGAGATGGAGCGGCAGGCGCGCGACCAGGCACGCGCCGCCGACCGCAAGAGCCAGGTCGGCAGCGGCGACCGCTCGGAGCGCATCCGCACCTACAATTTCCCGCAGGGGCGCGTGACCGACCACCGCATCAACCTGACGCTCTACAAGATCGACAAGGTCATGGCGGGCGAGGCGCTCGACGAGATCATCGACGCGCTCGCCGCCGCCGACCGCGCCGAAAAGCTGGCGATGGCCGCGGCGTGAGCGAAACGATCGGCGCGGCGCTCGACCGCGGCGCGGCGGCGCTCGCCGCGGCCGGGTTCGACGAAGCGCGGCGGCGCGCGCGGCGGCTGCTCGGCGCGGCGCTCGGCGTGTCGCCGTCCGAGATCGTCGCCCATCCCGAGCGCGCCATCGTCGGCGCCCAATGCGAACGACTCGCCGGCATGCTGCGCCGCATGCTGGCCCGTGAGCCGTTGAGCCGCATTCTCGGCACCCGCGAGTTCTGGGGCCTCGAATTGCTGCTGTCCGCCGATGCGCTCGACCCGCGCCCGGAAACCGAGACCGTCGTCGAGGCGGTGCTGGCGCATCTGCCCGAGCGCGACCGGCCGTACCGTTTTCTCGATCTCGGCACCGGCAGCGGCTGCCTCCTGCTGGCCTTGCTGTCCGAGTATCGCCATGCCCGCGGCATCGGCATCGATCTCGCGCCGGGCGCCGCGCGCATCGCCCGCGACAACGCCGCGCGGCTCGGTTTCGGCGCGCGGGCGTCGTTCGCGGTCGGCGATTGGGGCGCGGCGGCTGCGGGCAGGTTCGACGCGATCGTCGCCAACCCGCCCTATATCGCCAGCGCGACGATTCCCCGCCTGCCGCCGGAGGTCCGGGATTACGACCCGCTTCTGGCGCTCGACGGCGGCCGCGACGGGCTCGCTGCCTACCGCGCGATCGCCGCCGATTTGCCGCGGCTGCTGGCGCCCGGCGGGCTGTTCGCGGCCGAGATCGGCGCCGGGCAGCGCGACGCGGTCGCCGCGATCCTCGGCGGCGCCGGCCTTGCAATCACCGGTGTCGTGCCCGATCTCGCCGGCCTTCCGCGCTGCCTTCTCGCACGGCGATAGCCGGCCGGCCGCGCAAAAAAAGCCTGGAATGCTCAGGCGTTCACGTCTAGGCTTGCGCCCCGTTCGGGATCGCTGCGCCGTCCAGCAATCGGGCGGCGTTATCCGGTACGCCGCGGCAGCCGCGACCGGCCCTATCCCACCGGACGCGCTGCCGTCCGCCAGGATCCACCGCCACTAGACGGGTATGATGAGGCCAGGACAGAACAAGCGATCACGTGGTCGCAACGGGGGGGGCGGGCCGCCGCACTACAATCGCGGGCCGCGGCCGCCGCATCGGACACAGACCTTCGACAGCAACGGGCCCAACGTAAAAATCCGCGGCAACGCCTATCAGGTGTTCGAGCGCTATATCGCGCTGGCGCGCGAGGCGCAGATCGGCGGCGACCGCATCGCGGCGGAAAGCCTCTATCAGCATGCGGAGCACTATTTCCGCATCATGAGCGCGCAGGGCGAGGGTCAGGGCCACGGCGCGTTGCGGCCGACGACCCCGGCCGATCTCGAGATGGCCGGCGGCGACGGTGACGGCGAACCGGACGACGGCGAGGAGGCTCAGGTTCACGTGCAGCACGGGCCGCCGCCGATGTCGCAGCCGCCGAGCGACGACCAGCCGCCATATTGATCGTGGGGCGTCGCGCTCGACCGCCGCTCAAACGACGCGGATGTTCTTGAACTGCCAGGGATCGTCGCGGTCGAGATCCTCGGGAAAGAGGCGTTCGCGCCCCCGGAGCGGCGTCCAGTCGCCCCACACCCCGACGACCTCGCCGAGATAGGGCCGGGCGATTTCGAGGATGCGGGCGAAATCCATCTCCTCGGGTTCGACAATGCCGCACTCGGGGTGTTCGATCGCCCAAATGGCGCCGGCGAGCACCGCCGCGGTCACCTGCAGCGAGGTTGCGTTGTTGTGCGGCGCGAGGCGGCGCGCCTCGGCGATCGACAGCCGCGAGCCGTACCAATAGACGCGGTTCCGCGGCCCCATCAGCAGCACGCCCAATTCATCGATGCCGTCGCTGATCTCGTCCATCATCAGCCGCTTTCGGGTCTGCAATTGCCAGTTCTTGCCGGCCAGTTCGTGCAGGCTCAGCACGGCGTCGTCGCACGGGTGATAGGCATAGTGGCAGGTCGGGCGATAGCGCGCCGCGCCGGCCCCTTCGTGCAGCGTCAGATAATCGGCGATCGAGATCGATTCGCCGTGGGTGATCAGAAAACCGAGATAGGGGCCTTCCAGCGGTGTCCAGCTGCGCACGCGCGTGCCGGCGCCGGGACGCAGCAGGTAGATCGCCGCCCGGCTGCCGAAATCGTGGCGGCGGGCGTCCTGCGGGAAATGCCGTTCGTGCGTGCCCCAGCCGAGTTCGGCCGGCTGCGAGCCCTCGCTGAAGAACCCGTCGATCGACCACGTGTTGACGAATTCGCCCGGCTCCTTGGCGAGCGTCGCGGAGACCTGCGTGTCGCGTTCGGCGATGTGGACGGCCTTGACGTCAAGCCGCTCGGCGAGCACCGCCCAGTCCCTTCGCTCGACCGGCGGCCGGATCGCCGGGTCTGTTTCGCGCGCGACCTCGACCAGCGCCTGCTTGACGAAATGCGACACGAGGCCGGGATTGGCGCCGTGGGTGATGACGGCGGTCGGCCCGCCGGGACAGCGAGCGCGCAGCGCCAGAGCGCTCTCGCGCAGCGCATAGTTGGAGCGCGCCGCGGGCGGCAGGTTGGGATCGGTGTAGCCGCCCGGCCACGGCTCGATGCAGGTATCGAGATAGAGCGCACGCTTCTCCTGGCAGAACTCGATCAGCGCGACGCTCGAGACATCGACCGAGACATTGAGCAGAAAGTCGCCCGGACCGACCAGCGGGTCGAGCACGCTGCGGCAGTTCTCCCGGGTCAGCGCCGTCTCGACAAACGCCACACCATATTCGCCGGCGATCTCGGCGCCGCGCGGCTCTGCCGTGACGATCGTGATCTGCGGCGGGCGCAGATCGATGTGCCGCAGCAGCAGCGGCAACACGCCCTGACCGATGCTGCCGAACCCGACCATGACGAACCGGCCGGAAAATTCGGTATACTTGCGATCCAACATGGGGCAGCGCAGGTACGGTGGGCGGCCGGCAATGTCAAGGCACGCGGCCGGGCGGGCGCCATCTTTTCGCCACGCGAGGATTGCAATAGGACGCCCTTCGGCTAGTGTGCCGGCGCTCGGGCGCTGCGCCGGGCCTTGGAGAACCACAGGACTATGCGCAAAACGGCACTGGCGATCCTGCTGATCGCCGTTCTCGCGCCGGCCGCGGCCCTGGCGCAGACGGATGTCACCGCCTCCGACAACCCGACCGACACGGTCGGCAACGGCATCTACGATCAGCTCAACCTGTTCGGCGAGGCGTTCGAGCGCATCCACCACGATGCGGTCGATCCGGTCACCGACAAACGCCTGGTGCAGACCGCGATCGCCGGCATGCTGGCGAGCCTCGGTCCGGATTCGGCCTACCTGACCGAAGAGCAGTACGAGGCGCTCAAGGCGCATACGCCGCAGACCAGCGGGACGATCGGCCTGGCGGTGACGATCGACAATTCGCAGGTCAAGGTGATCTCGCCGCGCGACGGCTCGCCGGCCGCCAAAGCCGATATCAGACCGGACGACATCATCTATACGATCAACAAGGAGCCGACCTACGATCAGAGCCTGCCCGAGGTCGAGCGGATGCTGCAGGGGCCGGTCGGCAGCACAGTCACGCTCGTCATGCGCGGCAGCTCCGGCGGGCCGATCACGGTCTCGCTGAAACGCGTCGCGGGGCCCTTTCCGACCGTCAGCCACGCCCTCAAAGACGGCGACATCGGCTATATCCGGCTCGCCGGCTTCGACGCTGGGACGCCCGAAATGCTGGCCGGCGCGGTCAAGGATCTGCGGCAGCAGGCCGCCGGCAAGTTGATCGGCTTCATCCTCGATCTGCGCAACGATCCGGGCGGCAATTTCGCCGCCGCGGTCAACTGCGCCGACGATTTTCTCAACCAGGGCGACATCGCCCTCGTCAAAAGCCGGACCCCGGACGAGGTGAAGCACATCACCGCGACCCCCGGCGACCTCGCCAACGGCCAGCCGATCGTCGCGCTGGTCAACGGCGGCACCGCCGGCGTCGCCGAACTCGTCGCCGGCGCGCTGCAGGACAACAAGCGCGCCGTGCTGCTCGGCAGCAAGACCTTCGGCGAGAGCGCGATCACGACGCTGATCCCGCTGCAGGGTATGGGCGCGATCCGCTTGACGACGGCGCGCTTCTTGACACCCGACGGGCACGAGATCGAGGGCAAGGGATTGACGCCCAACCTCGCCGTTTCGCCGCTCAAGCTTGAGAAAGTCGTCGAATCCGACGGTCTGCGCGAGGTCGATCTGCCGGGCGCGATGAAAAATCCCGACCAGGCGGCGGCAAAATCGCCTGGCGCGGCCAAGCCGGCAACCGTCGCCGCCCCGGCCAAAGGGGAGCGGTCGACGGTCGCGACCAGCGACATCGGCACGACCAGCGACGAGCAGCTGAGCGAGGCGGAAGATGTATTGCGCGGGCTGGCACTGATGACCAGCCAGACCGCTTCCCGCTGACCGGCGGCGGCGCTGGCGGGCGCGACCCTCGCGTGCCATCGCTCGATTGATTCGACTCGCGACGGTTGTCCTTCCGTCGCCTGATTGCGGCGCTGCCCTCCCTGGTTGCGCCGCACAATCGCAGCTATCGCATTTGCGAAGACCAGCCCCCCGAACTCGGCGCTGGCAATCTCGTTGGCTGATAGTATCTCATGCTTACTATCAGGCCGGCGAACCAGTTCTCGGGGCAAGCAGTGGATCTCGATCGCAGTTTCGGGTTTCTCGTCACCGACGTCGCCCGCCTGTTCGGGCGCCGGTTCTCGCATCACGGCAAGCGGCTGGGCCTGACGCGGGCGCAATGCCGCACGCTTGGCTATCTCGCCCGCAACGAGGGCATCAACCAGGCCGGCCTCGCCGATGTCCTGGAAATCCGGCCGATGACGCTGGTGCGGCAGATCGACCGCATGGAGGATTCGGGCTGGATCGAACGCCGCCCCAACCCGGCCGATCGCCGCGCCCGTCGCCTCTATCTGACCGACAAGGCACGGCCGATCCTCGGGCGCATCTGGGATGTCGCCAACGAGACGCGCGACGAGGCGCTGGCGCGGCTGACCGCCACCGAGCGTGGACAGCTGGTCGAGCTGTTGTGCCGCGTCCATGCGACTCTGTCGGACCGCGAGCCGATCGAGCGCGCCGATGGCGACGAAGCGATCACGGTGGCGCCGCGCCGTGCTGCGACCGCCGCTGCGCCGCGACGGGCGGTCGATGAGGTGCCGGTAGCGGTGGTGGGAGCGGCGAAATGACCAGTTCGGCCGAGCAGGACACCCAGGTCCGCAGCTTCCGCCGCGTCGCGACCGATCGCGACGCGCCGGTTGCCGCCCGCCCGTCGCGGCCGCTGCGCCAGCGGCTGCGCCTGCCGCTGATGCTGCTCGGGCCGATCGCGGTGCTGGGCGGCGCCGGCTGGTGGTATCTGACGAGCGGCCGTTACGTCGCGACCGACGACGCCTATGTGCAGGCCGCGCGGGTGCAGATCAGCAACGAGATTTCAGACCGCGTCAGCGAGGTCGCGGTCCGCGACAATCAGCGCGTCACCAAGGGCCAGGTGCTGTTCCGCCTCGACCCGCGGCCATTCCAGATTGCCGTCGAGGGGGCCAAGGCGCGGCTTGCCGCGGCGCGGCTGCAGATCGCGGCGATGAAGGCGACCTATCGCGAGAAGATCTCCACCGCCAATGCCATGGCGGCGACGCTCGCCTACCAACAGCGTGAACGCGACCGCCAGCAGCAACTGGTCGCTCAGGGCTATGCTTCACAGCAGCAGTTCGACCAGTCCGAGCAGTCTTTTGAGGTCGCCCAGGCGCGGCTTGCCGCCGACCAGCACGACGTCGCCGTTGCGCTCGCCAATCTCGGCGGCAATCCCGATCTGCCGGTCGATCAGCATCCGACGGTGCAGGCGGCGCAGGCGGCGCTCGACCAGGCCGAGCTCAATCTCAGCTACACGGTCGTGCGGGCGCCGGAGAACGGCATCGTCACGAAAGTCGATGAGCTGCAGCCCGGCGATTGGGTGCAGGGCGTCAACACCGGCGCCGCGCCGACCACGCTGTTTTATCTGGTCTCGACCGATCACGTCTGGGTCGAGGCCAATTTCAAGGAAACCGAGCTGACCCATATGCGGCCCGGCGAGACCGCGACGGTCGAGATCGACACCTATCCCGACGAGGTGTTCCACGCGACGGTGCAAAGCCTCAGCCCCGGCACCGGCCTCACCTTCTCGCTGCTGCCGCCGGAGAACGCCACCGGCAACTGGGTCAAGGTCGTGCAGCGCCTGCCGGTGCGGCTGGCAATCACCAATCCGGATCCGAGCCGGCCGCTGCATGCCGGCTTGAGCGCCTATGTCGATGTCGACACGCATTATCGCCGGCCGTGGCTGTTGTGGCTCGCGCGCACGGCCGACCGCGTGTTCGGCACTGCCGAGGCGCACGAGGCGACACGCTGACGCACGCGGCGTTGGCACGCCGCTTGCCGCGCCGGCCGGAAGCTTCGCCGAAATAGGGGCGCGCGATGCGCGGGCAGCAGGCCGGCGGGGCGCCGACGATCAATCGCGGCGCGATTACGGCCTCGATCATGCTGGCGACGTTCATGCAGGGCGTCGACACGTCGATCACCAATGTTGCGCTGCCGCACATGCAGGGCAGCCTGTCCGCCTCGCAGGACCAGATCGCCTGGGTCGTCACCTCGTACATCGTCGCCGCCGCGATCATGACGCCGTTGACCGGCTGGCTCGCCGGGCGCTTTGGCATCAAATACGTCTTCCTGATTTCGGTGGCCGGTTTCACGCTGACCTCGGCGATGTGCGGCGCCGCCACCAGCCTTGCGCAGCTCGTCATCTTCCGGCTCCTGCAAGGCATCTGCGGCGCCGCGCTGGTGCCGCTGAGCCAGGCCGTGCTGTTCCAGATCAACCCGCCCGAACGGCACGCTCAGGCGATGGCCGTGTGGGGCATGGGGGTCATCCTCGGGCCGATCATGGGGCCGGCGCTCGGCGGCTATCTGACCGACTATTACAACTGGCGCTGGGTCTTCTACATCAACCTGCTGCCCGGCATCCTGGCCGGGATCGGCATCGCCGTCTTCATCCACGAAACCCGCTACACGCATCGCGAAGCTTTTGATTTCTTCGGCTTTGCAACGCTGAGCCTGGCGGTCGGCGCGTTGCAGATGATGCTCGACCGCGGCGAAACCAAGGACTGGTTCGGCTCCTACGAAATCTGGATCGAGGCGACGATCGCCGCGCTCAGCATCTATCTGTTCGTCGTGCACACGGTGACGGCGGGCGAGCGGTCGTTTCTCAACCGCGACCTCTTGAAGGACGGCAACTGCATGATCGGCACCGTCCTGATGTTCCTCGTCGGCATCCCGCTCTACGGCACGATGACGCTGCTGCCGCTGATGCTGCAGAACCTGATGAATTACCCGGTCGTCACGACCGGCCTCATCATGGCGCCGCGCGGCATCGGCACGATGATCGCGATGTTTCTCGTCGCCCGCCTGGCCAACCGCTTCGATACGCGGTTTTTGATCCTCGTCGGCCTCCTCGTGACCGTCGTGGCGATGTGGCAGATGACCGGGTTCTCGCTCGAGATGGGGATGGGCCCGATCATCACCTCGGGCCTCTTACAGGGCTTCGGCCTCGGCTTTGTGTTCACGCCGCTCAGCACCGTCACATTCTCGACGCTGCCGCGCCAGATCCTGACCCAGGGCACCGCGATCTTCAGCCTGATGCGCAATGTCGGCGGCAGCATCGGCATTTCCGCGGTCGTCGCGCTGTTGACGCAAAACACCCAAATCGTCCATTCGCGGCTCGTCGAGAGCCTGCGGCCCGACAACCCGCTCACCCAGGCGCCGCTGCTCGGGCCGCTGTGGAGCCTGACGAGCCGCACCGGCATGGCGGCGCTGAACGCGGCGGCGACGCGTCAGGCGGCGATGGTCGCCTATGTCGACGATTACAAACTGATGATGCTGATCGTCCTGCTCTCCAGCCCGCTATTGCTGCTGCTGCGCCGGCCGCCGGCGCGGCCGGCCGGTGCCGGCGCCGTGGTGCCGGCCGACTGACGATCCTGTATGGTCGCGGCCATGCGCCGTGACGCCGCCCCGCTTGCCGCCGAAATCCGCGCCACGCTGGCGATCGCGGCGCCGCTCGCCGGCGCCAATCTGGCGCAGATGGCGATGCAGGTGACCAACACGGTCATGGTCGGCCATCTGGGTGCCGATGCGCTGGCAGCCGCCGGGCTCGGCGCGGCGCTTTATTGGATGCTGCTGCTGATCTGCCAGGGCGTCTTGACCGCCGTGGCGCCGCTGGCCGCGCATGCGATCGGCGCCGACGACCACCCCGCCGCCGGCCGCGTCGCCGGCGCCGGCCTGCTCCTCGCAGCCTGTTTCGCATTGCCGGTCATGGGCCTTCTCGCGACGCTGCCGCGAATGCTGGCGTCGCTCGGGTACGCCCCCCAACTGGTCGCGGAGATCGGCCGCTTTCTGCATGTCGTGTTGTGGGGCGCGCCGGCGGCGCTCGGCTTCGCGACGTTGCGCTTCATCCTGGTCGCGGCGTTTCGCGCCCGCATCGTCATGGTCGTGCCGCTCATCGCCATACCGGTCAATGCGCTGATCGGCTGGACGTTGATCTTTGGGCATCTCGGCGCGCCGGCGCTGGGCATTGTCGGCGCGGGCTGCGCGACCGCGGCGATGCAATGGCTGATGCTGCTGTCGATCGCCCTCTACATCGGGCTGACGCGGCGACGCATTCCGATCAGCGTTGCCGTCCGGTTCGGGCGCGAGCTGTCGCGGATCGTGCGGCTCGGCATGCCGATCGGCGGGCAGGTCGCCCTCGAATCCGGCCTGTTCGTGACGACCGGCGTGTTGATGGGCGTGCTCGGCCCGGACGCGCTCGGCGCGCATCAGCTGGTGTTCAATGTCGCCGGAGTGACGTTCATGGTGCCGCTCGGCCTCGGCCAGGCCGCGACCGTGCGGGTCGCGTTCCAGCTCGGCCGCGGCGCGCCGCAGGCCGCGCAGCGCGCCGCGTTTGTCGCGCTGGCGCTCGGCGTCGCGTTCATGGCGGCGTCGGGCATCGTCTTGTGGACGATGCCGCGCACGCTCATCGGCCTCTATGTCGACCTCGCCGATCCGGCCGATCGCGGCCTCGTCGCGATCGCGGTGCGCCTCTTCATGATCGCCGCCATCTTCCAGGTGTTTGACGGCGCCCAGGTGATCGCGACCGGCGCGCTGCGCGGCTATCGCGACACCGCCGTGCCGCTGCTGATCGCCGCGGTCGGCTATTGGGCGGTCGGCTTTGCCGGCGGCTGGCTCCTCGCCTTTCCGTTGGGCTTCGGCGCGGTCGGGCTGTGGATCGGCCTCGCGCTCGGCCTTGCCGTCGTTGCGCTGGCGCTGACGCTGCGGCTGCAGTTGCGCACCCGCGCCCGGATGCGCGCGGCGCCGGCGCTGGCCGCGGGTTAGCGGCGGCGCGGCGCGAGATGCGGCGCGTCGAGGCCGACGCCGACGAGATGGCCGAACAGTTCGGCGAGGCGGGCGCGGTCGGCGGCGGGCAGCGGCGGCTTCAAGAGCGAAGCGATGTTGCTGCGCAGATGCGCCTGGTCGCCGGTGCCGAACAGCACGACATCGACCCCCTCCTCGTGCCGCACAAAGCGGTAGGCGGCGTCGATGACGCTTGACGCGCCGCCGTCATGCACGAGAAAGCCGAGCGGGTCGGGGGCGTCGGCGAGCGCCGGCGGCACGAGGCCGTCGGCCGCCAAGTCGCGCAGCGTCGCTGCGAGGCGGCCGGGCTGCGAGAAGATGTTGCGCACCGCGAACATCAACAGCGTGCCGACGCCGCACTGGCGGGTCAGCGGAAAGACGAACTCGCGCGCGTTCTGGTGCATCATATGGAACGCGATCATCGCCACGTCCCACACGCCGTCGGGCGAGGCGTGCCGCACCATCTCGTGCTCGGGGTCGCCGGGCGCCGTTTCGGTGATCCCGAGATGGCGAAACTTGCCCTTCTCCTTCTCGCGCAGCAGCGCCGGCGCGATGACGCGAAACGCATGGTCGTAGGCGTGGGGCGCGATGCCGTGCAGCTGGTAGACGTCGATATAGTCGGTGCCGAGTTCCTGCAGCGAGCGGTCGAGGCTGGCCACGGCGCGCTCCGGCGCGGCGTTCGGGTTGCTGACCCCGAACGGCGCCTTTGTGCAGATGACGACCTCTTCGCGCGGCACGCCCTTCAGCGCGCGGCCCAGCACCGGCTCGGTGCCGTAGGCGGCCGCCGTATCGAACAGGTTGACGCCGAGATCACAGGCGCCGCGGATGATCGCGATCGCGTCGGCTTCGCTCCCGCCGGTGCCGAGGCCCAGCCTGCTGAAGCCGCCGCAGCCGAGCCCGGCGACGCTGACCCTGATCCCGGTGCGCCCGAGCGTCGTATAATCCATGCCTGCTCCTCGTCGCGCGGCGAGACAATCGCCGCCGGAAGCCATACCATAGGCGCGCAACGGTGACGAACCGAGGACGGGAGGGAGAAATGGCAACCCTGCGCAAATTCATCATCGAGCGCGACATCCCCGCGGTTGGCAGCCTCGAACGCGAGCAACTGCGCGGCGCCGCGGCGCAGTCGAACGGCGTCTTGCGCCAGCTCGGCCCCGATATCCAATGGGTCGAAAGCTTTGTCGCGGCCGACAAGACGTTCTGCGTCTATCTCGCCAAGGACGAGGACATCATCAAGAAGCACGCCGAGATCAGCGGCTTTCCAGCCACCAAGATCACCGAAGTCAGGAAGATGATCGACCCGACGACAGAACATAATCCCTGAAGCAGGGCGGCTCAGGGCCGATCCGGGCAATGCGCAGGACCGATGTACGGCGTTGACACCGCCCGAATGGTCTTCCACCGTTGGTGACGCGTTTTCAGCGTCGGACGACACACACGATGAGCCCGTTGGACGCCGCGTGGCCGCAATTGATTGCCGCACTGCACGCCTCCGGCCGCAAGGCTGCGCTGGCGATCACCGGCGGCGGCAGCGGCGCGATCGGCGAGTTGCTGCGCATTCCCGGCGGCTCGCGGCTGCTGATCGACGCCCAGGTTCCCTACGACGCATCGGCGCTTGCGGCGTTTCTCGGCTGGGCGCCGGCACAGGCCTGCAGTTCCGACACCGCGATCGCGATGGCGCAACGCGCCCGGGCGCGTTGCGCCGGGCTGATGCCGGCGGGCAGCGATCCGGTGGGCCTCGGCGCGACGGCGGCGCTGGTCAGCGATCGCCCGCGGCGAGGCGAGCATCGCTTTCACATCGCCTGCGCCGACGCCGTCGGCATCGCGCACTGCACGTGCGTGCTGGCCAAGGGCCGCCGCGATCGCGCCGCCGAAGAAGACCTCGTCGCGCACGCGATCGTGTTGTGGCTGGCCCGCGCTTGCGGGGTTGCCGCACCCTCGCCGCGCAGCCTGATCGCTGCGGATGAACATTTTGCCGAGACGGTCGTCGCGGCCGCGCATCCGATCGATCGGCTGGTGGCGGGCGATCTCGATCGCGTCAGCGTCCAGCCCGATGGCCAGATGCTGCTGTCCGCGCCGCCGCCCTCTGTGCTGTTGCCGGGTTCGTTCAACCCGCTGCACGCGGGACATGCATTGTTGGCGCGGATCGCCGAAGACCTCAGGCAGCAGCCATTGGCCTTCGAAATCTCTGTCACCAACGTCGACAAGCCGCCGCTGGCGGGCGAAACGGTGCGACGCCGGCTCGCCCAATTCGCCTGGAAGGCGCCGGTCGAACTCACGCGGGCACCCACCTTCGTCGAAAAGTCGCGCCTCTTTCCGGGGGCGACGTTTGTGGTCGGCGCGGATACCGCAGAGCGGCTGTTTGAGCCGCAATATTACGGCGGCGACGAGCGTCGCATGCACCTGGCGCTCGATGAAATCGCCGGTTGCGGCGGCAGTTTTCTGGTGGCCGCGCGCAGCGACGCGACGGGGCGCGTCCGCGCGCTGGGCAACATCGCCGTGCCGCCGCGCCATGCCGATCTTTTCACCGAAATCCCCGAGCACCGTTTCCGCCTCGACATCTCCTCCTCGGAGATACGCGCGCGGAGGTGAAGCCGGTAATTCACAGCAAGCCGGCGCCTCCGCCGGATCGCTGTTGCTGCCGGGTACAGCGACAGTGCAGGGTTGCTATATCCAGCTCTACGGAGGGTGTCATGGATAAGACTGTCGACGTCACGATCCCGGTGGAGCCCGAGGCGGCGGCGGCGCTTGCCGACGCGCGCAATCGCGAGGCGGTTGGCCGGCTGGTCAGTCGCGTCCTCCGCCCGGCCGCCGGCCTGACCCCGCTGGCTCAGGCGATCGCCGCGATGAAGGCCGATGCGCGGGCGGCCGGCCTCGGCGATGCGGACATCGACGCCGAGCTTGCCGCGTATAACGCCGAGCGGCGCGAGCGCGGCCTCGCCGGTTGATCGTCTTCGACGCCTCGACCGTCGTCAGCGCGGCCCTCAAGGCGGACAGCGTCCCCGAACGTGCGTTGCTGCGCGCCGAGGAGGTTGACGTATTCGCCCTCTCCGCCGCCGTCGATGCCGAACTCGCCGAGGTACTCAGCCGTCCGAAATTCGCGCGTGCCATCCCGCGCACGCGGTGTGCCGGTTTTCTGCGAACCCTGCGGGATCGGGCCATATGGTTCGATCCCGTGGTACGGGTCGCCGATTGCCGAGATCCGAAGGACGACAAGTACCTGGAACTGGCTTTGGCAGCCGGCGCGGAAATCATCGTCAGCAGCGACGACGACCTCCTGGTGCTCCATCCGTGGCGGAGTGCGCGTATTCTCAATCCGGCTGGCTATCTTGCGCTCGTCTGAGCAAGCGCATGACGCAGCGCATTCCGCCAATGCCACCGGCGGATTACGGCGTGATGCGCGCTAGCGGTCGATCCAGGCGATGCGCAGCACGTTGGTCGAGCCGGGGGTGCCGAACGGCACGCCGGCCGTGATGACGACGCGCTGGCCCGCGCCGGCGATGTCCTCGCGATGGGCGGTGCGCACCGCCTTCTGCACCATGTCGTTGAAATTGTGGATGTCGGCGAGATGGACGCAATGCGCGCCCCACAGCAGCGCGAGACGGCGTGCCGTCGCCAGGTTCGGGGTCAGCGTCAGGATCGGCACCGCTGGCCGCTCGCGCGCGGCGCGCAGCGCGGTCGCGCCGGAGCTGGTGTACGACACGATCGCGGCGGCGCCGATTGTCGCGGCGACCTGGCAGGCGGCGGCGCTGATCGCGTCATGGTTAGTGTGCTCGGGCGGCATGCGGCTGGCGTCGAGCGTCGCGAAATAGAGCGGGTCCTGCTGCACCCGCCGCGCGATGCGGTCCATCATCGCTACCGCTTCCACCGGATATTGCCCGACCGCCGTCTCGGCCGACAGCATGACCGCGTCGGCGCCCTCATAGACCGCAGTCGCGACATCGGAGGCTTCGGCGCGGGTCGGGGTCGGCGCGACGATCATCGATTCGAGCATCTGGGTCGCGACGATGACGGGTTTGCCGGCCAGCCGGCAGGCATGGATGATCTGCTTCTGCACGCTCGGCACATCTTCCGGCGGCATTTCGACGCCGAGATCGCCGCGCGCCACCATCAGCGCGTCGGCCAGCTCGATGATCTCGTCGAGCCGGCCGATTGCCGCCGGCTTTTCCAGCTTGACCAGGATCCCGGCGCGGTTGCCGATCAATTTGCGGCCCTCGGCAACATCGTCGGGGCGCTGCACAAACGACAGCGCGATCCAGTCGGCCCCCTCATCCAGCGCAAACGCCAGATCGGCGCGGTCCTTTTCGGTCACCGCCGAGATCGGCAGCACGACCTGCGGCACGTTGACGCCTTTGTGGTTGGACAGCGCGCCGCCGATGACGACCTCGGTGTCGGCGAAATCGGCGCCGCAGTCGGTTACCGTCAGGCGCACCTTGCCGTCGTCGAGCAACAGATCGGTGCCCGGCTTGAGCGCGGCAAAGATTTCCGGGTGGGGCAGGGGCGCGCGGCCGGCATCGCCTTCGGTCGGGTCGAGGTCGAGGCGGAACGCCGCGCCGGCCGCGATCTCGACGTGGCCGTCGGCGAAATTGCCGAGCCGCAGCTTCGGCCCCTGCATATCGGCGAGGATGCCGATCGGGCGCCCGGTATCGGCCTCGATCTGGCGAATTTCGTGAAACAGCTGGCGATGCTGATCGTGCGTGCCGTGGCTGAAATTGAGGCGGAAGACATCGACGCCGGCTTCGAACAGCGCGCGCAGCCGCTCGCGGCTGGACGACGCCGGACCCAGCGTCGCGACGATCTTGGCGCTGCGCCGGCGCCGCTCGACCGGCGGATGCGGCCGGTTGCGGCCGCGTGCACGATCGCTCGGCTCAGCCGCGCGGGTCGATGAGGATGGCTCGGAAATCGTTGACATTGGTCAGGGTCGGTCCGGTCACGACGAGGTCGCCCAAGGCCGCAAAGAAGCCGTATCCGTCATTCTGCGCCAGCGCCTCGCCGATTGCGACGCCGCGCGCAGCGGCGCGAGCGATCGTATCCGGATAAACAATCGCGCCGGCGTTGTCTTGCGTGCCATCGATGCCGTCGGTGTCGCAGGCCAGGGCCGCGATGCCCGGCGCGCCGCGCAGCGCCGCCGCGAGGCCCAGCAGGAACTCGCAATTGCGGCCGCCGCGGCCCTCCCCGCGCACCGTGACGCTGGTCTCGCCGCCCGACAGCAGCACCGCCGGCGGCGGCACAATGTCGCGGCCGACGCGAAACCGCCCGGCGGCGAGCTGCAGCGCGATCGCCGCATGCACCGCCGCCACGTCGCGCGCCTCGCCCTCGATGCGGTCGCTCAGCACGATCGGCGTCATGCCGCGGTCGAGCGCGGCCGCGGCCGCCGCGTCGAGCGCCTGAAGCGGGCTGGCGATCAGCCTGAAGCGGGTGCGCTCGAACATCGCATCGCCGGGTTTTGGCGTCTCGTCCGCGGCGGCGGCGAGATGGGCGACGACGGCAGCGGGTTGGTCGATGCCGTAGCGGACAAGCACGGCGCGGGCGTCGGCAAACGTGGTCGGATCGGGCACCGTCGGTCCCGAGCCGATCACCGCCGGGTCGTCGCCGGGCACGTCCGAGATCGCCAGCGTCACGACCGGCGCCGGCGCCGCGGCGGCGGCGAGGCGGCCGCCCTTGATCGCCGACAGGTGTTTCCTGACGCAGTTGATCTCGCCGATCGTCGCCCCCGAGCGCAGCAGCGCGCGAGTCACCGCCTGCTTGTCGGCCAGCCTCAATCCCGGCGCCGGCAGCGCCAGCAGCGCCGAGGCGCCGCCCGACATCAGGCAGACCAGCTGATCGTCAGGGCCGAGGCCCTGCGCCAGCGCGAGGATGTGCCGCGCCGCCGCCTCGCCGGCCGCGTCCGGCACGGGGTGGCTCGCCTCGACGACGGCGATGCGTTCGCACCGGACGGCGTGGCCGCGCCGCGTCACGACGAGGCCGGCGAGCGGTCCCGGCCACCGCGCCTCGAACGCGCGCGCCATCGCCGCCGCCGCCTTGCCGGCGCCGACGACAACCGTGCGGCCGGCGACCGGCGGTGGCAGATGCGCCGCCACTGCGCGCGCCGGGTCGGCGGCGGCAAGCGCGGCGTCGAACAGGGCACGCAGCAACCCGCGCGCCGCGGCGTTCCCGCCTGCTTCGCCTGTGCTCAACGGCGTCATTCGATTGCGCTTGCCATTGTCGACGGCATTTCATATCGACCGCCCTGGAAAGGCCAGCGCTAGATCGGCGCGGCGACGGCAGGAGCGCACGTTTTCCTGCAGAGGAGAGTACGGGTGGC
>DATJUL010000075.1:0-34143 GCA_035502295.1 Allostellaceae bacterium
CGCGCTCGGCGGCGGTGTCCGGTTGAAGGTCGCCGGCCCGCCGCTGCGGCCGGGAACGCCGGTCGGCTGGGGCGTCCGTCCGGGCGGCATCCGCCTCGCCGCCGGCGGGGCGTATCACGGCTGCGTCGCGAGCCTGCTTCGCGCCGGGATGAGCCACCACCTCACGATTGGCGTCGGCGACGTGCGGATCAAGCTCCTCGCCAATGGCGACAATTATGCCGTCGGCACGTCCTGTCGGCTCGACATCGACCCCGCCGCCGTCCAGGTCTGGCCGCGATAGCCGCTGGCACAGTCGATCTTTTAAGCCGTCATTTCTGCAAGCTATGCCGGCAGCTGCTTCACAGCCTCTCGCACCGCCGGGTCGAGGCCATTCCCTCCGTTGGCCAAGTGCGCGACAATTTCGTGGCGCATGCGCGGGTCCCAGAACTTGACCAGATGGTCGGCGATCGCGGCAACGGCCTTATCGTCATCTTGATGGGCGAAGAACTTGCCGATCTGGTTGGCCATGTAGACCAGCTTGTCAGGCGACATGCTCGCAAACCTCAAGGTCGACGCGCCGCCGATGGGTGAATATCTCGAACCCGTCGTCGCGGGCGATCGCGACGAGAGTGATGCCGGCCGTCTCGGCGGTGCGGACGGCGAGCGCTGTCGGCGCCGACACGGCGACGATGACCGGCGCGCCCATCATTGCCGCCTTCTGCACCAGCTCGACCGAGACCCGGCTGGTCAGCACGACGATGCCGCGCGCCGCCGAGATGCCGCTTCGCGCCAGCGCGCCGGCGAGCTTGTCGAGCGCATTATGCCGGCCGACATCCTCGCGCAACGCGACGAGGCCGCGGCCGGGTTCCCAGAACCCGGCGGCATGCACGGCGCGGGTCTCGCGGTTGAGACGCTGGGCGGCCGGCAGCGAGGCCAGCGCGGCAACGATCATGTCGGCGGAGAGGCGCAGATCGCCCGCCACGACGGGCGGCCGGCGCATCGCCGCGGCGAGGCTTTCGATGCCACAAAGGCCGCACCCGGTCGGTCCCGCAAGGTGGCGCCGGCGGTCGATGAACGCGTCGCCGGAAGCCTCGGCGATCCACATGCGCAATTCCAGCCCCTCCTCGGCGGCCACAACCTCCAGCGCCTCGATCTCCGCGGCGTTGGCGATGATCCCCTCCGACAGGCTGAACCCAACGGCGAAGTCTTCGAGATCGCTGGGCGTCGCCATCATCACCGCATGGGTGACATGGTTGTAGCTCAGCGCGATAGCGGTCTCTTCCGGCACCAGCCGCTCGCCGCCGCGCACGGCGCCGCCGCGCCATGCGGTTCGACCGATGCTGCGGAGCGGCGCCGGTACGTCATCCCTCATTCGGCGGCCACCGCGATGCGACGCGACCGGCGGGCCAGCTCGCCGTAGCGCTCCTGCCATTGGCTCGGGCCGTTCGATGGGCTGACCTGCACCGCGGTCACCTTGTATTCGGGGCAGTTGGTCGCCCAGTCGGAATAATCGGTCGTGACGACGTTGGCCTGCGTGTCCGGGTGGTGGAAGGTCGTATAGACGACGCCCGGCGCGACCCGGTCGGTAATCTTGGCGCGCAGGCTGGTCTCGCCGGCGCGGCTGGCGAGCCGCACCCAGTCGCCGTCCCTGACGCCGCGCTCTTCGGCGTCGTGCGGGTGGATTTCGAGCCGGTCCTCCTCGTGCCAGACGACGTTCTCGGTGCGCCGCGTCTGGGCGCCGACATTGTACTGGCTGAGGATGCGGCCCGTCGTCAGCAGGAGCGGAAAGCGCGGCCCGGTCTTCTCGTCGGTCGGCACGTATTGGGTGATGAGGAAATTGCCCTTGCCGCGGACGAAGCTGCCGACATGCATGACCGGCGTACCGAGGGGCGCCTTGTCGTTGCACGGCCATTGCAGCGATCCCACCGCGTCGAGCTTGGCGTACGAGACGCCGGCGAAGGTCGGGGTCAGCCGCGCGATCTCGTCCATGATCTCGGAAGGGTGGCTGTAATGCCATTCCCGCCCCATCGCCCTGGCGATGGCCAATGTAATCTCCCAATCGGCCATTCCGGCTTTCGGCTGCATGACCTTGCGCACCATGCCGATGCGGCGCTCGGCGTTGATGAACGTGCCGTCCTTTTCGAGAAAGGTCGAGCCGGGCAGGAAGACATGCGCGTAACTGGCGGTCTCGTTGAGGAACAAATCCTGCACGACGACACATTCCATCGCCGCGAGCCCGGAAGCGACATGGTGCGTGTCGGGATCGGACTGCAATATGTCCTCGCCCTGGATGTAGAGCCCGCGGAACGAGCCGTCGCAGGCGGCATCGAGCATGTTGGGGATGCGCAGGCCCGGCTCGTGATCGAGAGGCACGCCCCAGTCGCGCTCGAACAGCTCGCGAGTTGTCGTGTCGGAGAGGTGGCGATAGCCGGGAAGCTCGTGCGGGAAAGACCCCATGTCGCACGATCCCTGCACGTTGTTCTGGCCCCTGAGCGGGTTCACCCCGACGCCGCGGCGGCCGATATTGCCGGTCGCCATCGCCAGATTGGCCATCGCCATGACCGCGGTCGTGCCCTGACTGTGCTCGGTGACGCCGAGACCGTAATAGATCGCGCTGTTGCCGCCGCTCGCATAAAGCCGCGCTGCGGCGCGGATGTCGTCGGCCGGGACGCCGGTATAGGCGGCGACCGCCTCGGGGCTGTTCTCGGGCCGGCGGATGAACTCGGCCCAATCGGCGAAAGCCTCCGTGTCGCAGCGCTCGCGCACGTAGTCATCGGCGACGAGGCCTTCGGTCACGACGACATGCGCCAGCGCATTCAGCATCGCGACGTTGGTGCCGGGCCTGAGCGGCAGGTGGTATTGCGCCGCGATATGCGCCGAGCGCACGAGGTCGGTGCGGCGCGGGTCGATGACGATCAGCTTCGCCCCTTGGCGCAGCCGCTTTTTCATATGCGAGGCGAAGACCGGGTGCGCGTCCGTGGGATTGGCGCCGATCACGACGATCACATCGGCGGCCTCGACCGAATCGAAATCCTGGGTCCCGGCCGAGGTGCCGAAGGTCTTGCTGAGTCCGTAGCCGGTCGGCGAATGGCAGACGCGGGCGCAGGTATCGACATTGTTGTTGCCGAAGGCGGCGCGCACGAGCTTCTGCACGAGGAATGTCTCTTCGTCGGTGCAACGCGAGGAGGTGATGCCGCCGATCGCGCCCCGCCCGTATTGCGCCTGAATGCGGCGGAACTCGGAGGCGACCCGCCCGATCGCTTCCTCCCACGACACCTCGCGCCACGGGTCGGTGATCTGCTCGCGCAGCATCGGCGTCAGGATGCGGTCCTTGTGGTTCGTATAACCCCAGGCGAAACGGCCCTTGACGCAGCTATGGCCGTGATTGGCCTTGCCGTCCTTCCACGGCACCATGCGCACGACCTCGCTGCCCTTCATCTCGGCCTTGAAGCTGCAGCCGACGCCGCAATAGGCGCAGGTCGTCACGACCGAATGCTCGGGCTGGCCGGCATCGATGACCGATTTCTCCATCAAGGTTGCGGTCGGACACGCCTGGACGCAGGCGCCGCAGGAAACGCATTCCGATTGCAGGAAATCCTCGTTCATGCCGGCCGCGACATGGCTGGCGAAGCCGCGCCCGTCGATCGTCAGCGCGAAGGTGCCCTGCACCTCCTCGCAGGCCCGCACGCAGCGCGAGCAGACGATGCATTTCGCCGGATCGAACGTGAAATAGGGGTTCGACGCGTCCTTTTCGGCCTTCAGGTGGTTGGCGCCGTCATAGCCGTAGCGCACCTCGCGCAAGCCCACCGCCCCCGCCATGTCCTGCAGCTCGCAATTGCCGTTGGCGGCGCAGGTCAGGCAGTCGAGCGGATGGTCGGAGATGTAGAGTTCCATGACGTTGCGGCGCAGCCGCGCGAGGCGCTGGTTTTGCGTCGTGACGACCATGCCGTCGGCCGCCGGCGTCGTGCACGAGGCCGGCGTTCCGGGCCGGCCGGCGATCTCGACGAGGCACATGCGGCACGAGCCGAACGCGTCCACCATGTCGTAGGCGCACAGTTTCGGCACCTTGATGCCGAGCGTCATCGCCGCCCGCATGATCGATGTGCCCTCCGGCACCGTCACGCTGAAGCCGTCGATCGTCAGCGACACCGTTTTTTCCGATTGGACGGCCGGCGTGCCGTAATCGATCTCGCTGACGAGTGGCATGTCAAAGCCTCCTATGCGGCGACTGCCTTGCGGGCGCCGCCGAAATCTTCCGGGAAATGCGTGAGCGCGCTGATGACCGGGAACGGCACAAAGCCGCCCAGCGCACACAGCGAGCCGAAGCGCAACGTCTCGCACAGCTCTTCCAGCAGCGCGAGGTTCTCGGGCACCCGTTCGCCGGCGATGATGCGGTCGACGACCTCGACGCCGCGCACCGAGCCGATGCGGCACGGCGTGCACTTGCCGCAGCTTTCGATCGCGCAGAACTCCATCGCGAAGCGCGCCTGCCGCGCCATGTCGACGGTGTCGTCGAACACGACGACCCCGCCATGGCCGACGAGGCCCTGCTTCGCGGCGAACGCCTCGTAATCGAACGGCGTATCGAACAACGCGCGCGGGAAATAGGCGCCGAGCGGCCCGCCGACCTGCACCGCCCGCACCGGCCGGCCGGTCGCGGTGCCGCCGCCGATGTCGTCGACGATCTCGCCCAAACTCAACCCGAACCCGGCCTCGAACAGGCCGCGATATTTGACGTTGCCGGCAAGCTGGATCGGCATCGTGCCGCGCGAGCGGCCATAGCCGAGATCGCGATAGGCATCGGCGCCGTCGGCGAGGATTGCCGGCACCGTCGCCAGCGAGATCACGTTGTTGACGACGGTCGGCCGCCCGAACGCGCCATGGTGCGCCGGCAGCGGCGGCTTGGCGCGGACTTGCCCGCGCTTGCCTTCCAGGCTGTCGAGCAGCGCGGTTTCCTCGCCGCAGATATAGGCGCCGGCGCCGACCCGGATGTCGATGTCGAAATCATGCGCCGATCCGGCAATCCCGGTGCCGAGCAGGCTTTCCGCCCGCGCGATGGCGACGGCGCGGCCAAAGGTTTCGACCGCGTGCGGGTACTCCGAACGGATGTAGATGAAGCCCCTGGTCGCGCCGACCGCGATACCGGCGATCGCCATGCCCTCGATCAGCGCAAACGGGTCGCCTTCCATGATCATGCGGTCGGCGTAGGTGCCGCTGTCGCCTTCGTCGGCGTTGCAGACGATATATTTCTGCGCGGCCGTCGCCTCGGCGGTCGTGCGCCACTTGATGCCGGTCGGAAAACCGGCGCCGCCGCGACCGCGCAATCCGGAGTTGGTGACCTCTTCGACAATCCCCCTCGGACCAAGCGCCACCGCCTTTTCCAGCCCGCGCGTGCCGCGATGCGCTCGGTAATCGGCCAGCGACAAACGATCGACGATGCCGCAGCGGGCGAAGGTGAAGCGGGTCTGGCGCGCGAGGAATGGAACGTCCTCCGGCCGGCCGAGGCGCAGCGGATGCGGGCCGCCGTCGAGCCAGCCCGCCGCGAACAGCGGCTCGACATCCGCGGGCTTGACCGGCCCATAGGCGATGCGGCCTTGCGCGGTTTCGACCTCGATCATGGGTTCGAGCCAGAAGAGGCCGCGCGAGCCGATGCGCACGATCTCGATATCGAGGCCGCGCCGCCGCTCGGCCGCGACGATTGCGCGCTCAACCTCATCCGAACCGAGCGCCAATGCGCCGGCATCGCGCGGCACAAAGATGCGCGGCCGGGTCACGGCCGCCCCGCAGCGTCGAGCAAAGCTTGCAGACGCGTCTCGTCGAGACCGCCATAAACCTGGTCGTCAAGCATCGCCGCCGGGGCACAGGCGCACAGGCCAAGGCAGAACACCGGCTCCAACGTGGTCCGGCCGTCCGGCGTGGTCCCATGCCAGTCGAGCCGCAACCCGTCGCGGGCTTGCCGGGCCAGCGCGTCAGCACCCATCGACTGGCAGGCTTCGGCCCGACACAGCCGCAAAACATGACGGCCGGGCGGGGCGTCGCGGAAATCGTGATAGAAGCTGACGACACCGTGCACCTCGGCGCGCGACAGGTTCAGCGCCTGTGCGACGAGCGGCACCGCCTCGCGGTCGACATAGCCGAACTCGCGCTGCAACGCGTGCAGAATTGGCAGCGCGGCGCCCTCAACGCTCCGATGCGCCGCAATGATTTCCTCGGCTCGCTCGCGCTTCCAGGCCGTCCGGCTCTGCATCGATCCCGGCATTCAAATTCCACCGGGACAGATGAATAGGACGAGGGTTCATGATCAATAGAGCAGTCTCGTCTGTCGATAGGAATCTTCTATCAATCACCGAGATCATCCAGTTTCGGCGCCAGCCGCCTCGCTTCAGCGACCAGCGCCGCGGTCAGCGGCGTCATCGGCTCGCGGTGCGGCACGACAAGACCAATCATCGGGTACGGTTCGCTGCCGATGATCGGGATCGCCCGGATTGTCTGCGTCAGACCCAGGGTTTCCGCCAGCCGGGCGGGCATCACGCTCGCCCAGCGCCCGGTGCGGACATGAGAAAACAAGAGGATCATCGAATTGGATTCGAGCGTCGGGGCCGGATCCGCGCCGGCCGAATGGATGTAGCGGTCGATGATGCGGCGGTTCTGCATATCGGGGGTCAACAGGCACAGCGGCACTTGCGCGACCTCGGCCCATGAAACCTCCTCGCGGTCGCCAAGCGGACTGTCCACCGCGGTCAACAGCCGATAGTGCTCGCGATAGAGCGGTACCGTGCGCACCCGGCCGACCGGCTCGTTGTCGAGATAGGTGAGGCCGGCGTCGATCTCGAGATTTTCCAGTTGGCTGAGCACTTCGATCGAGTTACGCGAAAGCACGGTGAAGGACACGTGGGGATGGCGGGCGCGGTAGGGGGTTGTCAGGCTTGCCACCATCGCCAGCGCGGTCGGCACCGCGGCGATCTTGAGATGACCGGTGAGCCCCTGTTTGAGCGCGCGCATCTCCTGACGCAGCGCACGTTCGTCGCCGACCATGCGTCGCGCCCATTCGAGCGTGCGCTGCCCCTCGGGCGTGAAGGCGTGGAACCGCGAACCGCGCTGTACCAGCAACACACCGAGCATATCCTCAAGCTGCTTGATCCCCGTCGACAGGGTGGGCTGAGTGACGCCACAAGCCTCGGCGGCCCGGCCGAAATGCTGCTCCTGCGCCAGCGCGATCAAGTAGTTCAGCTTGTCGAGCATGCTGAAGGATGTCGCCTTTGGCGGTGTTGTGTCCAGGCCCGCCAACGGGCGGATCGTTGCCACTGACGTCGCGCATGCTGTGCCCGTGACGCTGGTGGCCGGCGCCGGCCACCTGCTGTCCCCGACCGACCGGGCGACCGTCGCCCGGAAGAGCTATCCGTGCGCTGCCTCCAGCCAGGCCGCCGGGATCGGCTGCGCCCGCTGGTCGGCGACGAGCTTGCGGCGGCGGAGCTGTTCCTCGGGGCTGATCGATTTCGGGTCCTCGCGGAATTCCGGGCCCATCGCCATCGCCTTCTTGACCGCCGGGCGTTCGCCGATTTCGTCGAGCCAGCTCTTGACGTTGGGGAACTCGTCGATGTCGATCTTGCGGGTCGCCCAGCTCGACGCCCACGGGTAGCAGATCATGTCGGCGATCGTGTATTCGCTGGCGGCGAGATAGCGCTTGTTGAACAGGCCGAGGTTCATGACCCCGTAGATGCGATGCGTCTCGTTGTCGAAGCGGCGGATGGCGTAGGACAGATCGCCATTGGTGCCGCTTTCAAGCGCCCGCCGGAAATGCCCCTGCTCGCCGAGCTTCGGCCCCTGATTGGCGAGCTGCCAGGCGACCCATTGGGCGACCTCATACCGGCCGCGCGGATCGGGCGGGCAGAACCGCCCGGTCTTCTCCGCCAGATAGGTCATGATCGCGCCCGACTCGAAGATCGAGAGCGGCTCGCCGCCGCCCAGCGGCTCGTCATCGACGATCGCCGGCATCCTTCCGTTCGGCGAAATCTTCAGAAATTCGGGCGTGAGTTGGTCGCCGCGGCCGATGTTGATCGGCTTGATCGTGTAGGGGAGGCCCAATTCTTCGAGCAGGATGACAACTTTCTTGCCGTTTCCGGTCGGCCAGAAATAGAGATCGATCATCGGATTTCTCCTGTCCAAGGTGGCAGCAGCTAATGTCGCGCCAATCCTAAGCTAGACCGAACTACCGGCCCAGTTCGCGCAGAATCCGCTCGCGGTCGGCGTCGAGGTCGGGGGAGGGTTCGCGGGTCGGCGGATCGGCAAAGGCGGAGAATTTCATCGGGTTGCCGGCCAGCCGCAACGGCCCCGTCACCGGATCGTCGCATTCGATCAGCATGTTGCGGGCGGCAACCTGGGGGTGCGCAACGGCCTGCGCGACATTGTTGACGGGGCCGCACGGGATGCCCGCTGCTTCGAGCACGGCGAGCCAGTGCCGGGTCGAGCCGCCCGCCAGCGCGCTCTCGATTTCGGCCTTCAATGCGGCCTGGTGCCGGTTTCTGAGCGGGTTGGTCGCGAACAGCGGGTTCTGCGCCAGATCGGGCCGTCCCAGCGCCTCGGCGAGCTTGACGAACAGCCCGTCATTGCCGGCGGCGATGATGAGGTGGCCGTCCGCGGTCGGAAACGCCTCGAACGGCGTGATCGACGGATGGCGCGCGCCCATCGGGCCCGGAATTTCGCCGGTCGTCGTGTAGCGCATGACCGCGTTTTCGAGGAGCGCCAGCTGGCAGTCGAACAGCGCGACATCGACCTTGGTCGCCGCGCCGGTGCGCTCGCGATGGAAGAGCGCCGCGTTCAGCGCGACCGCCGTATAAAGCCCGCCGGCAAGGTCGCCGACCGAGGTGCCGACCCGCACCAGGGGGCCGTCCGGCACGCCGGTGATGCTCATGATGCCGCCCAGCCCCTGGACGACCATGTCATAGGAGGGGTAATGCGAATAAGGGCCGGTATGACCGAAGCCGGAGGCCGCGGCGTAGACGAGCCGCGGATAGCGCTGGTGCAGCCTGTCCCAGCCGTAGCCGAGCTTTTCCATCGTGCCGGGGCGGAAATTCTCGACCAGCGCATCGCCCTTGTCGAGGAGGCGCTCGAAGATGTCGCGGTCAGCGGGCGCCTTCAGGTCGAGCACGATCGATTCCTTGCCGCGGTTGACACTCGCGAAATAGGTCGATTTGCCGCCCTTGAAGGGGCCGTATTGCCGCGCGTCGTCGCCCGTTTTCGGCGCCTCGACCTTGATCACCCGCGCCCCCATCTCGGCCAGCAAGAGCGTGCAATAGGGCCCCGCCAGAATGCGCGACAAATCGATGATGGTGATGCCGGAAAGCGGCCCCTGTTGCGGCATGTGCGGCTCCTTTCGCCTGGTCCCGCGGGTGATAGCCTACGCCGCATCGCCGCCGCAATCGCGCGCGGCTCAGAACGCGACCGCGTCGCCGCCCTTCAAGTGGAGGAGCTGGCGCGCCTCATCGGGCGTCGCGACCTCGAGCGACAAATTCTCGACGATGGCGCGGATGCGGCTGACCTGCTCGGCGTTGCTCCGGGCCAGTTGGCCGCGCCCGAGCCACAGCGAATCTTCGAGGCCGACCCGCACATTGCCGCCCATCAGCGCGCCCATCGTGATGAGCGGCATCTGGTGCCGCCCGGCGGCGAGGATCGACCAGGCGTAATCGTCGCCGAACAGTTTGTCGGCGATGCGCTTCATGTGGGCGACGTTTTCCGGGTCGGCGCCGATGCCGCCGAGAATCCCGAAAATCGTCTGCACGAACAGCGGCGGCTTGACGAGGCCGCGGTCGAGAAAATGCGCGAGGTTGTAGAGATGCCCGACATCGTAGCATTCGAACTCGAACCGGGTGCCGCAACCCTCGCCCAGCTCCTGCAAAATCCGCTCGATGTCCTTGAAGGTGTTGCGGAAGATGAAGTCGCGGGTCATTTCGAGATAGTGCGGCTCCCACTCGTGCTGCCACTCCTTGTAGCGGTCGAGCATCGGGTAGAGGCCAAAATTCATCGAACCCATGTTGAGCGAACACATTTCGGGCTTGGCACGCAGCGGCGCCGCGAGGCGCTCTTCGAGGCTCATGCCGTGGCCGCCGCCGGTCGTGATGTTGACGACGGCGTTGCTCGCCTGCTTGATCCGCGGCAGAAACTGCATGAACACGTCCGGGTTGGGGGTCGGCCGGCCGTCCTTCGGGTCGCGCGCGTGCAGATGCAGGATCGCCGCCCCCGCCTCGGCTGCCGCGATCGCGTCCGTTGCGACCTCGTCCGGGGTCAGCGGCAGATAGGGGCTCATCGTCGGGGTGTGGATCGACCCCGTGACCGCGCAGGTGATGACGACCTTTCGCGACTCCCCCGCCCGCCGTGCGTCACCCCGCGCCATCGTGCCTCCTGACCGTCTTTCCCGCGCGAACCGATCGCGTACGGTAGCACCGAGGTCGGCCCGGCCGCTACGCCTCGATCTTCGAGAACAGCCAGGCGCCGAGTGCGAGCAGGAGCGCAACGAGGATGCCCAAGACCACGATGTCGGTCAGGGCGCCGAACGCAAAGCTGCCATCGAGTGCCCCGCGCAGGCCGTCGACGCCGTAGCTCAACGGGTTGAGCCGCACGGCCAGCCGCACCGCCGCCGGCAGATGCCGCACCGGGAACAGCGCGCTCGAAAAGAAGAAGAGCGGCAGCACGAGGAAGTTCATGATCAGCTGAAAGCCCTGCATGTCCTGCAGGATCGAGCCGAGGGCGGTGCCGATCGCCGTGCACATCACGGCGATCAGCATCATCACCAGGAGCGCGAGCGGCAGCAGCGCCGGATGCGCCGGGCGGAAACCGGCGGCGAGGCAGACGAAAAACACGATGCCGCCCTGGATCAGCGCGACTGTCGCGCCACCGAGTGTGCGCCCCAGCACAATATTGAGCCGCGACACCGGCGCTACGAGCGTTTCCTTCAGAAAGCCGAACTGGCGGTCCCAGATGATCTCGATGCCGCCGAACACCGCGGTGAACAGGATCGCCATCGTGATGATGCCGGGCGCCAGAAACTGCACATAGTCGCCGCTGCCGGCGCGGGCGAACACCGGACCGAGCCCGAAGCCGAGCGCCAGCAGGAACAGGATGGGCTGGCCGAGCGAGCCGATCATGCGGGCGCGCGAACGGAAATACCGCTTCAACTGCCGCAGCCACAGGATGAACACGGCGCTCATCGCCGCCACGCCCGGCGCATCATGCGCATCCGGTCGACCGGCGCCGCCTCGTCCTCGCGGATGCTGCGCCCGGTCAGCGCGATGAACGCGTCCTCCAGCGTGCGGCCGTCGGTCTCCTCTTTCAGCGCCGCGGCGGTGCCCTCGGCGACGATCCTCCCGTGGTCGATGACCGCGATGAGATCGGCGACGCGCTCGGCCTCCTCCATGTAATGGGTCGTAAAGAACACCGTCACCCGCTCGTCGCGGCACAGCGCGCGGATGAATTCCCAAATCTGGTTGCGGGTCTGCGGATCGAGACCGCTGGTCGGCTCGTCGAGAAACAGGATGCGCGGCCGGTGCAGCAGCGCCCGAGCGATTTCGAGGCGCCGCTTCATGCCGCCCGAGAAGCGCTTGACATACTCCCCGCGCCGCTCCCACAGCCCGACGAAGCGCAGCAGCATCGCGACCCGCAGGCGGCGCTCGGCCCGCGGCACGCGGTACAGCACGCCGTGCAACTCCATGTTCTCGGCCGCGGTCAATTCGTCGTCGAGGCTCGGGTCCTGGAACACGATACCAAACGCGCGGCGCACCAAGAGCGGCGCCGCGACCGGGTCGTGGCCGGCGATGCGGAGCCGCCCGCC
Source organism: Allostellaceae bacterium (assembly GCA_035502295.1). Lineage (GTDB taxonomy): Bacteria > Pseudomonadota > Alphaproteobacteria > ATCC43930 > CGMCC-115725 > DATARH01. The sequence continues at coordinate 11,804 of DATJUL010000075.1, forward strand.
GCTCGGCGCCAGCACCGTCGTCAGCATCTTGATCGTCGTCGTCTTGCCGGCGCCGTTGGGGCCGAGAAAGCCGAAGACGACGCCCTCCGGCACCGCGAACGAGATGCCGTCGACCGCGGTGACGCCGTCGAAGCGCTTGACCAGATCGCAAACCTCGATGATCGCCGCCATGCCTTTCAGCCCGGCAGCAGCGCGAAGAGGCCGGCGGCGGCGAGCAGCAGCGGCACCGGGTGCAGCCGCGGCCAGCGCAGCAGCACCGCAGTCGCCGCCAGCGCCGCCGCCCATTCGAGCCCGCCGCCCGGCGAGATGCGCAACACCGCGATGCCGCCCGCCAGCAGCAGCCCGCCGGCGACCGGCGCCAGGCCGCGCTCGACCGCGGCGTGCCACGCCGCGCCGCGCCAGCGGCCCCACAGCCGGCCGGCGGCGTAGGCGATGACGGCGCTCGGCAGATGGAACGCGGTCGCCGCAACCGCCGCACCGGCGACGCCGGCGGCCTGCCAGCCGATCAGCGCCGCCAGCATCGATCCCGGCCCCGGCGCCGCGCGCGACAAGGCGAACAGATCGGCGAATTGGCGCGCGCTCGTCCAGTGATGGACCGCGACCGATTGCTGCGCGATCGCCGCCAAGACCGCGTTGCCGCCGCCGAACGACACGACCGACAGCGGCGCGAAGACGAGCGCCAGCGCGAGGATCGCGCCGCCCGATCCGCCGCGCATGTCAACGCCGCCGCAGCTCGACGAAGGCCAGCGCGATGCTGAGCGGCGCCAGCACCGCGACGACCGGCAGGATCGGCCAGCCGAGGAACCCGACGCTGACCACCGTCGCCGCGGCAATCGCGATCCCCGCGGGTCCGCGCGCGCCGTGCTTCAGGCTGTGCAGCCCGGTCGCCAGGGTCAGCCCGACGACCGCCGCGGCCACCCCGCCGAGCATGCGATAGACGATCGGATGCCGGCCGATCCCGGCATAGACCGCGGCGATGACCAGCACGATCGCAAACGGGCCGCCGAGCAGGCCGGCGAGCGCCACCGTCGCGCCGGCGGCGCCGCGCAGGCGCTGCCCGATCAGCGCGGTCAGCTTGACCCCGTTGGAGCCGGGCGTGATCTGGGCGACCGCGAGCATCGCAAGAAAGGCTTCGTCGTCGATCCAGCGACGCTTCAGGACCATGTCGCGATGCAGCCAGCCGGCCATGCCGCCGCCGAAACTGGTGCAGCCGAGCTTGAGAAACACGGCAAAGATGCGGGCGAGGGCGATCGGCGGCGGCGCGGCCTGCGTCGCCTCCGGGTCGCGATGCGGCGCGGGGGGTTGTGGCATGAGCCGAGCTTAACACCGAATTGGCGGGGGAAAAGTTCGCGGCGCCCGCGGCGCAGAGCACTCCGCGCAAGCGGCCTCTGGCGGCGCCGCGGCGGTCGCCGCGCGCAATCGGTAAGCCGTTGAAAACGCGGCGGCAGCATGTCCGGCGTGGCGGCGCGCGGCTGGTTGACAGGCGAGCAGGGGCTGACTATGTTCGCGCCGCCTCGGCCGGGCGGCGGCCGGGGCAAACGGCGGCGCGGGCAATCGATGAGCGAAAGCGGGCCCCCCGACCCGCTGCAGCGGCTCGGCGAGCAGATCGACCAGGCCCGCCTGCAGGCGGGCGAGGGCCGGCCGAGGCGCAGTGATGTGACCGCCGGCGGCGCCCTCGGCTTCGGTTTGCGGGTCAGCATCGAAATGGTCTCCGCGCTGATCGTCGGGGTCGGGTTGGGGTGGGTGGCGAATCACTTCATCGCCGCGATCCGTCCCTGGGGGATCATCGCGGGCTTCCTGCTCGGCAGCGCGGCGGGTTTCGCGAACGTGTTTCGGGCGGTGCAGGGCATGGGCCGGCCGCCACCCCGCGCCGGCGGCGAATGAGGCGACGGCGGATCGTGCGGCAGCGGAGACGGACGTGGCGGAAGTAAGCGCACCTTTGGAGCAGTTCGTGGTCAAGCCGTTGATCCCGCTCCATCTCGGCTCGTACGACGTATCCTATACGAACTCGGCGCTGCTGATGACGATCATCGTCGCATTGATCATGCTGCTGCTGGTCGGTGCCACGGTCCGCCGCGCGCTGGTGCCGACGCGCCTGCAATCCTTGGCCGAATTGTCTTATGAATTCATCGTCGGGATGGTCCGCCAGGAAATCGGCGAGGACGGCATGGCATTCCTGCCGCTGGTCCTTTCGATCTTCATGTTCGTCTTGTTTGCCAATTTCATTGGCCTTATTCCGTTCAGCTTCAGTGTGACCGGGCAGATCGTGGTGACGGCGACGCTGGCGATCTTTGTCATCGTGCTGTGCACGATCGTCGGGTTCATCCGGCACGGCCTGCATTTCCTGCATTTGTTCCTGCCGCCCGGGGCGCCGCTCTATATGGCGCCGGTCATCATCCCGATCGAGGTGATCTCCTACCTGTCGCGTCCGGTCAGCCTCAGCATCCGCCTGTTCGCCAACATGATGGCCGGCCACACGATGATGGCGGTGTTCGCCGGTTTTACGATCACCCTCGGCATCTTCGGCTTCTTCCCGATCGCGATCAATGTTGCGATGTTCGCGCTCGAGGTCATCGTCTGCGCGCTGCAGGCGTATGTGTTCGCAATTTTGAGCGTGCTTTATCTGCGCGATGCGATCCACCTGCATCATTGACCGCGGGTTTGCTCATCGGCTCTTCCACCTCCGACAAAGGAACACGACCATGGACCCAGCCGCCGCCAAACTGATCGGCGCCGGCCTTGCCGCGATCGGCGTGCTCGGCGCCGGCATCGGCATCGGCAACATCTTCAGCGCGCTCGTCACGTCGATCGCCCGCAACCCCGCGGCGCGCGACCAGGTGTTCGGCATCGGCATGCTCGGCTTCGCCTTGACCGAGGCCGTTGCGCTCTATGCGCTCCTGATCGCCTTTCTCGTGCTCTACTCGGTCTAGCCGCCGCCCCGGGCCCGCGCCATGCCGCAACTCGATCCCGCGGTGTTCGCGCCGCAGATTTTCTGGCTGGTCGTGATCTTTTGCGTGCTGTTCCTGCTGATGCAGCTGGTCGCTGCGCCGCGGGTCGGGCGGGTCATCGACCGGCGCCGGCAACAGCTCGACCGCGACCTCGGCCGCGCCGCCGAGCTGAAGGCCGAGGCCGAGGGCGTACTGGCCGCCTATGAGAAGGCGCTGGCCACGGCGCGCGCCGAGGCGCAGACGACGCTGCGGCAGATTTCCGAGAGCATGGCGAGCGAGGCCGCCGAGCGGCAGCGCCAGCTCGCCGCGGCGCTGGCCGAGCAGATCGCGGCGGCGGAACAGCGCATCGCCGCCGGCAAGGAGGCCGCGCTTGCCGATATCCGCAGCGTCGCCGTCGATGTCGGGCAGGCGGTCGTCGAGAAGCTGACCGGCGCGCGGCCGCCGGCCGGGCAGATCGAAGCGGCGGTCGCCGGCACATTGGCCGGGCGCGCGGCCTGATGCATCATCTACTCGCCACTCCGGAATTCTGGGTCGCGGTTGCCGCGGTGGTGTTCCTCGCCGTCGTCTGGCGCCCGGCGCGCCGCTCATTGCTCGGCGGCCTCGACGCGCGCGCCGCCCGCATCCGCGGCGAACTCGACGAGGCGCAGCGGCTGCGCGAAGAGGCCGAGCAGCTGCTCGCCGGCTATCGCCAAAAGGAAGGCGAAGCGGCGGCTGAGGCCGCAGCGATCATCGCCCAGGCGCAGCAGGACGCCCAGCGCATCGCCGCGCAGTCCGCGCGCGAGTTGGAAGAGGCGTTGGCGCGCCGCCAGCGTCAGGCGGAAGAGCGCATCGCGCAGGCCGAAGCAAAGGCGATGGACGAGATCCGCACCGTCGCGATCGATGTCGCGATCGCCGCCGCGCGCGAGGTCATCGCGGCCGAAACCGACGCCGAGCGCGGCACCGTGCTGATCGACTCGGCGATCGCCGCCCTGCCGCAACGCCTGCGCTGACGCTAACCCTCGGCGCGGGCGGCCTGCGCCCGCCCCTTCCATAGGCCGCCGCGGCCGCGCCAATACTGGATCGCCGAGCCGATTGTCGCGGCCGTGTAGAACAATGCGGCGAGCGGCAACAGCGGCGCGCGCAGCGGCGCGCCGTCATAGCGGCGCAGGACCGGCAGAAACGCCAGGCTCATCATCGCCCACGCCGCGCCGCCGAACAGCCGCGCCGGCAGCGGGCCGACACAAACCAGCACCGGCGGCGCGATATAGATGAGGCCCATCAGCCCGACCGTCGCGACCAGCGCCGGCGCCGAACAGCCGAGCTGGGCAAAGGCGCAGCGCGCGATCATGTCCCAGATCGGCCGCCACGAGCGGTATTCGCGCAGGCTGCGGACCGCACCCTCGGGGCCCGTCGGCGCCGCGCCGAGCCAGATGGGCCCGTGCGCCTTGAGGCGGCGCGCCAGCGCGCAATCGTCGATGATCTCGCCGCGGATGCCGTCGACGCCGCCGATCCGGTCGAGCGCGGCGCGGCGCACCAGCATGCAGCCGCCGGCCGCGGCGGCGACGCGCGACTTCGGATCGGCGACCCGGCGCGGCGGATAGAGCTTGAAAAAGAAGAACACAAAGGCCGGGATCAACAGCCGCTCCCATTGGCTGCGGCAATTGAGCCGTACCATCAGCGATACGAGGTCCCAGCCGCCCGCCTCGGCGCGCGCGACAAGCTCGGCGAGGTTCTCCGGCGGATGCACGATGTCGGCGTCGGTCAACAGCAGGTAGTCCGGGGCGAGCCGGCTTGCCGCCTCGATACCCTGGCGCATCGCCCATAACTTGCCGGTCCAGCCCGCGGGCAGCGGCGCCGCCGCGACGACCGTCAGCCGCTCGGCCGCGCCCGCGGCGGCACGGCGGGCGAGGTCGGCCGTGCCGTCGCTGCTGTGGTCATCGACGACGATGAGGTGAAACGCGCCGGCATGGCGCTGCGCCAACAGCGAGGTCACCGCCGCGCCGATCGACGCCGCTTCGTCGCGCGCCGGGATGATTGCGACGACCGCGCGCGGCGGCGGTGCGGCAGGGCCGGCCGGCGGCGGCCCGATCCGCCAAAAGCCGCCGCGCAGCAGGATCAGGTAAACCCAGATCGCCGCCGCCGCGGCACCGAGGAGCGTCGCCGCCGTCATCCCGTTCCGTCGCCGGCGGCGTTCAGCCGCCGGCCGCTTCCTTCGCCGCCCTGTTGCCGCTGTCGCTGCCGCGCGCAGCCGAGGCGGTCTCGATGCTTCCGAGATGCGCCGCGGTGTTGATGATCGCGGTGTGCGAGAAGGCCTGCGGAAAATTGCCGAGCAACAGGCCGGTCTTCGGGTCGTACTCCTCGGACAAGAGGCCGAGATCGTTTCTGACCGCGAGCAGGCGCTCGAACCACTCGATCGCCTCCGCGCGCCGGCCGCTCAGCGCGAGGCTGTTGGCGAGCCAGAAGCTGCACGCGAGAAAGGCGCCCTCGCCGCCCGGCAGACCGTCGTCGCCGCTTGCGGTGTTGTAGCGATAGACGAAGCCGTCATGCACCAGCTCGCGCTCGACCGCGGCGATCGTGCCGCGGATGCGCGCATCGTCGGCCGGCAGGAAGCCGAGCTGCGGCAACAGCAGCAGCGAGGCGTCGAGGTCGCGCGCGCCGTAATAGGCGACGAAACTGTTCCGCCGCTCGTCAAAGGCGTTGGCGAGGATCTGCCGGCGGATCTCGTCGCGCACATGCCGCCAGTGCCTGACCGGTCCGTCGAGCCGGTACTGCTCGACCGTCTTGATGCCGCGGTCGAAGGCGACCCAGCACATGACCTTGGAGAACGTGAAGTGGCGCGGTTCGCCGCGCACCTCCCACATGCCCCGGTCGGTTCGCTGCCAGATTTGTTCGAGGAAGCGGAGCAGCGACTTCTCCAACTGCCACGCGAACGGGCTGATCTCCAGCCCATAGCGGTGGCAGGCGTACAGCGCATCGATCAATTCGCCGTAGACATCGAGCTGCTGCTGTTCGTAGGCGCCGTTGCCGATCCGCACCGGCCGGCTGTCGCGATAGCCGGGCAGCCACGGGATCTCGTATTCGGGCAGCCGCCGCTCGCCGGACAGTCCGTACATGATCTGCATCTCCGACGGGTGGCCGGCGACCGCCCGCAGCAGCCACTCGCGCCAGGCCCGCGCCTCGGCGCGATAGCCGGCGCTGAGCAATGCGTAAAGCGTCAGCGTCGCATCGCGCAGCCAGCAGTAGCGGTAATCCCAGTTGCGCACACCGCCGATCTCCTCCGGCAGCGAGGTCGTCACCGCCGCGACGATGCCGCCGGTCGGCCGGTAGGTCAGCATGCGCAGCGTGATCAAGGAGCGCATGATCGCGTCGCGCCAGCGTCCTTCGAGCGTGCAGACGGCGGCCCAGTCGCGCCAGCGGTTTTCCGTCGCCAGCAGCAGGTCGAACGGGTCGCGGAAGCGGAACCCCTGGTGGTGCGAGGGATACCAGCTCATCGTGAACGGCACCCATTCGCCGCCGGCGACCGTGAACTCGCCGACCGTCGTCAGATCGGGTCCGCCCCGCAGCTCGATCGGCGTGACAAACTGCACCGCATGCGGCCCGGCGACCGCGCTCGGGCCGCCGAGATGGCTGCGCACCCACGGGATGGCGCGGCCGTAATCGAAGCGCAGCACGATCTCGGTGCGCATCGCGACGCGGCCGCGGTCGCCGCGCACCAGGCGGACCAGATCAACCTGGTCTTCGCCCTCGCCCGACAGCGCCATGAAATCGACGACCGTAACCTCGCCCTCCGCGGTCTCGAACGTCGTCTCGAGGATGCCGGTGTCGCTGCGGTAGCGGCGCGTCGTTCGCGCGTTCGAGTCCTGCGGCGCGATCAGCCAACGGCCATGCCGCGGCTCGCCGAGCAGCGCGGCAAACACCGATTCCGAGTCGAACCGCGGCAGGCACAGCCAGTCGATCGATCCCGTGCGCGACACCAGCGCCGCGGTATAGGTATTTCCGATGATACCGTAATCTTCGATCGGCCCGTTCATGCGTTGTCCCTCGGCAATCGCGCCAATCTCGACAACCCCGTCCGCGGCCGATGGTTCGCCTTGCACCGGCCTGCGGCGCCGAGCGCCCAAAAAGAAGGCAGGGCACCCGCCCTGCCAGTCATCTTCTTGCGAGTTCTTGTCAACCCGGAAACCGTTGGCGCCGGGCTCAGCCGTTACCTCCCCAAACTCGGGCCGGGCCGTTGCCCGGTCATTTTGTATGCATGCAATAGTACGCATATCGCCGCACCGGGTCACGCGGTTTTTTCGCCTCGCTGGCTTTTTTGTCGGCATCCCGATACTAGATGCTCGAAATTCCGCCCGCGAGCGAGCCCAAGCCCCATGCGCCTATCGCAATATTTCCTGCCGCTGCTGCGCGAAAACCCGGCCGAGGCGCAGATCGTCTCGCATCGGCTGATGCTGCGCGCCGGCATGATCCGCCAGTCTTCGGCCGGCATCTATTCCTGGCTGCCCTTGGGACTGCGCGTCCTGAAGCGGGTCGAACAGATCGTGCGCGAGGAGCAGGACCGTTCCGGCGCGCAGGAAATTCTGATGCCGACGATCCAGCCGGCCGAGCTGTGGCGCGAGAGCGGCCGCTATGACGATTACGGCCGCGAGATGCTCCGCATCACGGACCGCCACGATCGCGAAATGCTGTACGGCCCGACCAACGAGGAGCAGGTTACCGCAATCGTCCGCGACGCGATCAAGAGCTATCGCGACCTGCCGAAAAACCTCTATCACATCCAGTGGAAATTCCGCGACGAGGTGCGGCCGCGCTTTGGTGTCATGCGCGGTCGCGAGTTCCTGATGAAGGACAATTACAGCTTCGACCTCGATGCCGCGGGCGCCAAGCATTCCTACAACAAGATGTTCGTCGCGTATCTGCGCACCTTCGCCCGCATGGGATTGAAGGCGATCCCGATGCGCGCCGATACCGGCCCGATCGGCGGCGATCTCAGCCACGAATTCCAGATCCTCGCGGAGACCGGCGAGAGCGAGGTGTTCTGCGACCGCCTGTGGCTGGCGACCGACATTTTGGCCGCTGCGGAAGAACTCGATTACGAGGCTGACCTCGAACCCTTTTTCCGCCATTGGACGAGCCTCTACGCGGCGACCGACGAGATGCACAAGCCCGAGACTTGCCCGCTGCCCGACGACCAGCTGGTCGGCGCGCGCGGCATCGAGGTCGGCCACATCTTCTATTTCGGCACGAAATACTCGGTGCCGATGGGCGCCGTCGTCGCCGGCCCGAACGGCGAGGAGATACCGCTCGAAATGGGCTCCTACGGCATCGGCGTGTCGCGGCTTGTCGGCGCGCTGATCGAAGCCAACCACGACGACAATGGCATCATCTGGCCGGAAAGCGTCGCGCCGTTCCGCCTCGGCCTGATCAACCTGCGCCCCGCCGACCCGAAATGCCACGCCGCGGCCGACGATCTCTACGCGCAATTGCGCGGCGCCGGGGTCGACGTGCTCTACGACGACCGCGACGACTCCCCCGGCGCCAAATTCGCCGCGATGGACCTGATCGGCCTGCCCGACCAATTGATCGTCGGCCCGCGCGGCCTCAATACCGGCACGATCGAATGGAAAGAGCGCCGCACCGGCGCCCGCCATGATCTCGCGCTCGACGCCGCGGTCCCGCAATTCGCCGACTCGAAACCGGAGGTGCGCTGACGTGGCCGTCGACGACATCGATGCAGAAGACGTCGCCGGGCAGGCCGGGTTCGACATGGCAAACCTGCGCCCGGAACGCACTGGGCTGCCGTTTGTCGTGTTCGTCTCGCAACGGGGCGGCGCCCGCCACGACGTGCGGGTCAAGCTTGCGCGTGCGCCGCGAGTGCGCCCGGCGGAGATGATCACCGTCGCGGTGCGGCCGGTGCCGCGCGTCGTTCGCGGCGCGGTCAGCCCGCGCGAATTTGCCCTCGTCAGACGCTGGATCGCGTTGAACGCCGAGGCGCTGGTCCGCTATTGGAACGGCGAGATCGAGTACACCGAAGACCTGTTGGCGGTGCTGAAGCCGCTTGCGGAGCAGGACGGCGCGTGATCTTCGGCGCATTTGAGCGGATGGTCGCGTTCCGCTATCTCAGAGCGCGGCGGCAGGAGGGGTTTGTCTCGGTCATCGCGATCTTCTCGCTCGCCGGCATCGCGCTCGGGGTGGCGACCTTGATCATCGTCATGTCGGTCATGAACGGCTTCCGCGCCGATCTGATCGGCCGCATCCTCGGCCTCAACGGCCATCTCGCGGTCTATGGCGAGACCAACGAGATGACCGGTTTCGACGCCGTCGCCGCGCGAGTGCGCCGCGTGCCGGGCGTCGTCAGCGCGACCCCGCTCGTCGACGGCCAGGTCATGGCGACGAGCGCCGGCGGCGCCGCCGGCGCCGTCGTGCGCGGCATCCGGCCCGAGGATATCCGCGCCCGCAAGCTGATCGCCAGCCACATCGTGCAAGGGTCGCTGGCCTCCTTCGGCGACGACGGCATCGCGCTCGGCGACCGGCTGGCGGCGCAGCTCGGCGTGCATGTCGGCAGCAAACTGACGCTGATCGCGCCGGAAGGCACCGACACCGCGTTCGGCACCCTGCCGCGGCTCAAGACCTATCATATCGTCGCGTTGTTCGATGTCGGTTTCTACGAATACGACAGCACGTTCATCTACATGCCGCTCCAGGCGGCGCAGATTTTCTTCAAATTGCCGGGCGCGGTCAGCTATCTCGAAGTTTTCGTCAGGAATGCCGACGCGGCGAGCCATGAGGCGCAGCTGATCTCGGCGGCGCTCGCCGGCCGGGTCCGCATCCTCGACTGGCAGAAGGCCAATTCGAGCATCGTCACGGCGGTCGAGATCGAGCGCAACGTCATGTTCCTGATCCTGACGCTGATCATCCTGGTCGCCGCCTTCAACATCATCTCCGGCATGATCATGATGGTGAAGGACAAGGGCCGCGACATCGCGATCCTCCGCACAATGGGCGCCTCGCGCGGCATGATCCTGCGGATCTTCATGCTGTCGGGCGCGTCGATCGGAATCGTCGGCACGCTCGCCGGCTTCCTGCTCGGCCTCGTCATCACGAAAAACCTGGAAGCAATCCGGCAATTCCTGCAAAGCGTCCTGCACGTCAATCTGTTCTCGGCCGAAATCTATTTTTTCACGCGGATCCCGGCGCGGATCGACACCAGCGAGGTCGTCTCGGTCGTTGTCATGGCATTGGCGTTGTCGTTTCTCGCGACGCTCTACCCATCGTGGCGGGCCGCCCGCCTCGACCCGGTCGAAGGGCTGCGCTACGAATGACGCCCCGCCTCACCCGTCATTCCCGCGCAAGCGGGGATCCAGGGGCCGAGACCGATGCGCCGGACCTGGACCCCCGCGTAGGCGGGGGTGACGGTGGATCATTAAGCCGCCTCGGAGCAGTCGCGCTTGAACTGCGCGGCGTCAAGAAATCGTTCCGCCAGGGCGGCGCCGAACTCGTCGTGCTCGGCGGCATCGACTTAGCGCTCAGGCCGGGCGAAATCGTCGCGCTGGTCGGCCCGTCGGGAGCCGGAAAATCCACACTCCTGCATGTCGCCGGCCTGTTGGAACGGCCAAACGGCGGCGCCGTCATCATCGCCGGGCAAGAGTGCGGCGGTCTCGGCGACGACCAGCGCACCCGGCTGCGCCGGCGCGCGCTCGGTTTCGTCTACCAGTTTCATCATCTCTTGCCGGAGTTCTCGGCGCTGGAAAACGTCATGCTGCCGCAGATGATCGCCGGCACGCCGCGCGCCGCGGCCCGCCGCAAGGCCGAGGCGCTGTTGACACAGGTCGGCCTCGCCGCGCGCCTGTCGCACCGCCCGGCGCGGCTCTCCGGCGGCGAACAGCAGCGCGTCGCGATCGTCCGAGCGCTCGCCAACGACCCGCACATCCTGCTGGCCGACGAGCCGACCGGCAATCTCGACCATATGACGGCCGACGGCGTCCTCGAAACCTTGCTCGCGATCGTCCGCGGGAGCGGCCTCGCGGCGCTGATCGCAACCCACAACCCCGATCTGGCCGGCCGCCTCGACCGCATCGTCGCGCTCGCCGACGGCTACCTCACTCCGGCATGAACGCCGCCGTCGAGCATCGTTTTGTTCTAATTTTGTTCTTTACATCGCGCACGATTCGTGCTACTTATGATGAGCGAATCGACGCGCGCGTGGCGCCACGGTTTTGCTCAAGCGCATTGCCCGCGAGGCGAGCATGTCCGCGCCTGCGGCACGCAAGCTGGCGTCCGCCAGCCGGCGTGACAGGATGATGATGAAGGAAACACCAGCGCACAGGTAGCCGATGCCGCTCGCCGATTTTGTTCATCTGCGCACCCATTCGGCCTATTCGCTGTCTGAGGGCGCGATCAAGGTCAAGGAGCTCGTGCAATTGTGCCGCGCCGAGGCGATGCCGGCGGTCGCGATGACCGACAGCGGCAACCTGTTTGGCGCGCTCGAATTTGCCACTTCCTGCGCCGAAAGCGGCGTCCAGCCGATCATCGGCATCGAGTTGGCGCTCGCCGCCGAGGCGGACCGCGGCGCGCGCGGCGGTGCCGGCAACGGACACGCCGAGGACGACCGCATCGTGCTCTTGGCGCAGAGCGAAGCCGGCTACCGCAACCTGATGGGCCTCACGAGCCGCGCCTACCTCGACGGCGAAGCCGGCGCCGAGCCGGCCGTCGCGCTCGCCGATCTCGCCGCCGCAAGCGAGGGTCTTTTGTGCCTCGCCGGCGGCGCCGGCGGGCCCATCGGCCGCCTCGTCGGCGAGGGCCAGAGCGAGGCCGCCGACGCCATGCTGGCGGCGCTGCAACAGGCGTTTCCCGGCCGGCTCTACGTCGAATTGCAGCGCCACGGCATGGCCGAAGAAATGCGCTGCGAGGCCGGCCTCGTCGAGCTCGCCTATGCCCGCGACGTGCCGCTCGTCGCCACCAACAACGCCTGTTTTCCCGACCGCGAGTTTTACGAGGCGCATGACGCGCTCTTATGCATCGCGCAGGGCCGCGCGGTCGCCGACGAGGACAGAAAGCGCCTGACGCCGCACCATTATTTCCGCCCGGCGGCGGAGATGCGAGCGCTCTTCGCCGACCTGCCCGAGGCCTGCGACAACACGCTCGTCGTGGCCCGCCGCTGCGCCTTCATCCCGCAAGCGCGAAAGCCGATCCTGCCGGCCTTCCCGCTGCCCGACGGCGCCCCGCAGGCGATCGACGAGGAGAGCGCGCTGCGCGCCGCGGCGCAGGCCGGTCTCGCGGTGCGGCTCGCGGCGCCGAACTTCGCCGGCGGCGATCCCGCGCCCTACCGCGAGCGGCTCGACTTCGAACTCGACATGATCGCGCAGACCGGCTTCTCGGGGTATTTCCTGATCGTCGCCGATTTCATTCAATGGGCAAAGCGGCAGGACATTCCGGTCGGCCCCGGGCGCGGCTCCGGCGCCGGCTCGGTCGTTGCCTGGGCGTTGACGATCACCGACCTCGATCCCTTGCGCTTCGGCCTCCTGTTCGAGCGGTTTCTCAATCCCGAGCGCGTCTCGATGCCGGATTTCGACATCGATTTCTGCCAGGACCGGCGCGACGAGGTGATCCGCTATGTGCAGCAGAAATACGGCCGCGACCGGGTGGCCCAGATCATCACATTCGGCAAATTGCAGGCGCGCGCCGTACTGCGCGACGTCGGCCGCGTGCTCGGCATGCCGTACGGCCAGGTCGATCGCCTGTGCAAGCTGGTGCCGAACAACCCGGCCCATCCGGTCTCGCTCGCCAAGGCAATTGCCGGCGAGCCGCAACTGCAGCAGCAGCGCGACGAGGACGAGACGGTCGCGCGGCTGATGACGATCGCATTGAAATTGGAGGGCCTTTACCGCCACGCCTCGACCCACGCGGCCGGCATCGTCATCGCCGACCGGCCGCTCTGCGATCTGGTGCCGCTCTACCGCGATCCGCGCTCCGATCTGCCGGCCACCCAATTCAATATGAAATGGGTCGAACTCGCCGGCCTCGTCAAATTCGATTTTCTCGGCCTCAAGACGTTGACGGTGTTGGCGCGCTGCCGCGAACTTTTGGCGGCACGCGGCGTCGCGCTCGAACTCGCCGACCTGCCGCTCGACGATCCTGCGACCTACGAGCTTCTGGCGCGCGGCGACACGGTCGGGGTGTTCCAGGTGGAAAGCGCCGGCGCGCGCGACATGCTCAAAAAACTCCGCCCCGATCGTTTCGAGGACATCGTCGCCGCCAACGCGCTCTACCGTCCCGGCCCGATGGAGAACATCCCGCGCTACATCGCCGTGAAGCACGGCGAAGAGGCGCCCGACTATCTGCATCCCAAGATCGAGGGCATCCTCAAGGAAACCTACGGCGTCATGACCTACCAGGAGCAGGTCATGCAGATCGCCCAGGTGCTGGCCGGCTATACGCTCGGCGGCGCCGACCTGTTGCGCCGCGCGATGGGAAAGAAAATCCAGTCGGAAATGGATGCGCAGCGGGCGCAATTCGTCGCCGGCGCCGCCGAGCGCGGCGTCGAGCGGGCGCGCGCCGAGCTCATTTTCGACCAGATGGCGAAATTCGCCGGCTACGGCTTCAACAAGCCGCACGCCGCCGCCTATGCGCTCATCACCTACCAGACCGCCTATTTGAAGGCCAACCATCCGGTCGAGTTCATGGCCGCGTCGATGACGCTCGACCTCGGCAACACCGACAAGCTGGCGCATTTCCGTCAGGAACTCGACCGCCTCGGCATCGCGCTCTTGCCGCCCGACGTGAACCGCTCCGAGGTGGCGTTTGCGGTGGAAACGTCCCCTCCCTCACCCTCCCCCGCAGGCGGGGGAGGAAAGGGTGGGGGCAAGCCGGCGATCCGCTATGCGCTCGCGGCCGTCAAGGGGGTGGGCGCCCAGGCAATGCGCGACCTCGTCGCCGAGCGCACTGCCAACGGCCCGTTCCGCGACCTGTTCGATCTGGCCGCCCGCATCGACGCAAAGAGCTTCAACCGCCGGCAGTTCGAGAGCCTGGCGAAGGCCGGCGCCTTCGACGGCCTCGACCCCAACCGCGCCCAGAGCTTTGCCGCCGCCGATCTGTTGCTGCGCCAGGCGAGCCGCGCCGCCGAGGAACGCGAGACGCGCCAGGCGAGCCTGTTCGCCGGCATCGACCACGGGATTGCCGCGCGCCCCGCCCTGCCGGTCGTCGCCGATTGGCCCGCGGTCGAGCGCTTGCAGAACGAATTCGAGGCGACCGGCCTCTATTTGTCGGGGCACCCGCTCGACCCGCACGGCAGGAGCCTCGAACGCGCCGGCGTCCTGCGCTGGACCGACCTGCCGGCAGCGCTCGCCGCCAACAGCAGCACCCGCTTCCGCCTTGCCGGCATCGTCATCGGCAAAAAGGAGCGCACCTCGGCGCGCGGCAGCCGGTTTGCGTTTGTCGAATTGTCCGACCCCACGGGCAAGTTCGAGATCACCGTGTTTTCGGAGGAATTGAGCCGCTCGCGACCGCTGTTGGAACCCGGCGAAAAGCTGGCTGTCACGGTCGATGTGCGGCGCGAGGAGGAGAGCCTCAGATTGAAGGCGCAGAAGATCGAGCCGCTCGACGCCGTCGTCGCGCAGGCGGCGGCCGGGTTGCGCGTGTTTGTCGCCGAGGCCGAGGCGCTGCCCCGGCTGAAGGCGCTGATCGCGCGCGAGGCCGGCGGCCGCGGCCGGATCACGGTCGTGCTCGACCTGCCGAGAAGCGAGGTCGAGCTGGCGCTGCCCGGCGGTTTTCGCGTCGATCCGCGCATCCGCGCCGCGGTCAAATCGTTGCCCGGCATCCTCGACGTGCACGATATTTAGCCTCGGCGCAGCTGCGAGGATGCCACGATGCCGGACGGCCCCCGCTACGACGACGACTACTACGCCTGGACGCAGTACCAGGCGGACGTGCTGCGCACGATGCGGCGCGCCGACAACCGGCTCGACCGCGAGCGCGTCGCCGAGGCGATCGAGGATTTGGGCAAGAGCGAGCGCGATACGGTGCGCAGCCAGGTTCGGCGGATCATCGAGCACTTGCTCAAGCTGCAATATTCCCCGGCCGCCGATCCGCGCTTCGACTGGATGGCATCGATCGTCGAGGCGCGTCAGGCCCTGTCCGACAAGATCACCGCCACCCTGCAGCGTGATGCGGAGGCGATGCTCCCGCAACTTTATTCGGATGGTCGCGACCTCGCCGCGATCGGCCTGTGCAAGTTCGACGAGAACGCCGCCGCCGCGCACCTGCCGGCCGAGTGCCCATACACGCTCGACGAAATCCGCCGGCGCGGCTGGTATCCGCAACACCCGGCCGATGCGCATCGGGGAGAGGGCTGAGCGATGCCGGACGGCCCCCGCTACGACGACGATTTCTACGCCTGGACACAATACCAGGCGGATGTGCTGCGCACGATGCGGCGCGCCGACAACCGGCTCGACCGCGAGCATCTTGCCGAAGAGATCGAGGATTTGGGCAAGAGCGAGCGCAACGCGGTCCGCAGCCAGATCAGGCGGATCGTAGAGCATCTTCTGAAACTCGCCTGCTCTCCCTCCGAAGCACCCCGATATTCCTGGATGCGGTCGATCGCGGAGGCCCGGGCGGCGCTGCGGGATGAGATGTCGCCGACCCTGCGGCGCGATGCCGAGACCATGTTGCCGAGCTTGTATCGCGACGGCCGCCGGCAGGCCGCACTCGGGTTGCAAGAGCACGGCGAACATGACGCAGCGGCATTGCTGCCGATGTTGTGCCCTTATACGCTCGACCAGATCGCCGACGACGAATGGTATCCGGACCCTTCAGCCGATCAGCTCGGCAATGAGCGTGACAAAGCGTGACAATGAGTGTGTCCGCGGCTGAACGAGGGATGTTCGATCTCGTCTACCTCGTGCTGAGCGGCACAAGCACCGCGGCGCGCTGTCCGGAAATTTTGCAGGCGCTGGTGGGCCTCGGGGTTCGCGGCGTCATCGCGATCCCGACGCCGAACGCGGCGCGCGTCGTGGCGCCGCGCGAACTGGCCGATATCGCCGGCGTGCAGCTGGTGCAGTCGTATTTCGACCTGGGGATCCGCCCGCGCCCGCCCTTCGGCGTCGTGCTGTTCGCGCCGTGCAGCTTCAATTCGCTGAACAAGCTGGCGCACGGCATCGCCGACAACCTCGCGCTGTCGGTCGTCGCCGAGGCGATCGGCCGCAAGACGCCGGTCATCGTCGCGCCGTCCTTGAACGCGCCGCTCCTCGCCCATCCGCAGGCGCAGGCGTCGCTGAAGACGCTGCCCGAATGGGGCGTCCGGATCGTGCCGCCGGTCGATGACGGCCATGGCCCGCGCCTCGCGCCGACCGCCGACCTCATCGCCGCTGTCCGCCCCCATCTCCACCTCGGCAAGCGCTAGAACTCGGTCGTTGCCGGCCCCATCGTCAGAGGCGAGACCGGGCCGCGCCCAGCCTTGTCCACGGCGGGGCGGCGGCATTAGGGTGCGGCTGCAATCACCGGAGGACAGCAGCATGGCAGGAGAATCCGCGCATTTCGGCTTGCGCCAGCGACCGCCGACGCCGGCGATCCGCGCCTTCGAGCTGCCGCCGCGCATGCAGCCGATGCTGGATCGCGCCCGCACCGGCCTCGCCGAACCCTATCGCGGCATCGGCACCGGCGCCGGCGGCGCCATCGCGGCCGATGTGTTCCCGGTCGAGCAGACCGGCGTATCGCTCGCTCCGGTCGTCGCCGCGGCCGGCGCCTTTCTCGCCAGCCTGTCGGCGGCGCAGCGCGAGGCCGCGATGTTTGCGATCGGCGACGACAAGTGGCGGCAATGGTCAAACATCCATCCGTGGCTGATGCGCCACGGAATCTGCCTCGCCGATCTTGGCCATGATCAGCGCGAGGCGGCGCTGGCGTTGCTGCGCGAAAGCCTGAGCGCCGCCGGCTATCGGCTCGCGCGCGACATCATGCGGCTGAACGGCCATGCGCTGGAGATCACCGGCAAGCCCGAGGAGTACAGCGAATGGTATTATTGGGTCAGCCTGTTCGGCACGCCCTCGCCCGAGGCGCCATGGGGCTGGCAGATTGACGGCCATCACCTCAACATCAATTGCTTTGTGCTCGGCGACCAGCTGGTCATGACCCCGAGCTTCATGGGGTCGGAGCCGGTCCTGGCGCGCTTCGGCCAATGGGCCGGCACCCGCGTCTTCGCCGCCGAGGAGGAGGAGGGCCACGCGCTGATGCGCGTGCTGTCGCCGGACGAACGACAGCTTGCGACGATCGGCCACGACCTGCCGGGCGAACTGTTGACCGCGGCCTTCAACGACAATCGCCGCATCGAGCCGGCCGGCATCCGCTACGGCGACCTCTCGCCCGAGGGCCGCGAGCGGCTTGCGGCGTTGCTCGGCGTGTATACAGGTCGGCTGCGCGATGGCCACGCCCAGGTCCGCTGGGCCGAGGCGAAGCGGCATTTCGACGACACGCACTTCGCATGGCTCGGGCCGTTCGACGATCGGAGCCCGTTTTACTACCGCCTCCTGTCGCCGGTGATCCTGGTCGAGTTCGACCACCAGTCGGGCGTCGTCTATGACAATGACACGCCGTCGCGCGATCACATCCACACCGTCGTGCGCACGCCCAACGGCAACGATTACGGCCGCGATCTGTTGCGCCAGCATTACGCGCAGCAGGCGCACGGGGCGGCGGCCGCGCATGCGCACGCCCACGCCGCCGGCATCCCGCACCGCCACGCCTGAAGAAGGGTTTGTCAGACGCCGGGCCTGAACCTTCGGCCGCGGCCGCGGGCGCGAGGCGCCGTTAACATTGCTCTAATCATGACCGGTTTTACTGCGGCGATGTCCGGCTCCGCGCAGCCGGGGCCGCCGTCTTCGGCGCGCCCCGGCCAGGTTCCGCCGATCGTCGCTGCGGCCGCCGCGGCAGCGGCCCTCTACGGCTGGGCGATCGTCGCGACAACGCCGTTCTGCCCCGGCGCGATCGGCGTCAACATCAACGCGCTCGGCAATGAATGGATGGTGTTTTACGGCGCCGTCCAGTGGTTCCTGCACGGACATCTCGCCGCGCTGTATGACGGCAACCGCTTCACCGCCTACCTCAACGCCGCGTTCGCGCCGCTGTTGTCGCAGCCGATGTCGCTGCGGCCGTTCGTCTATCCGCCGAGCTACCTGCTGCTGGTGCTGCCGTTCGGGCTATTGCCGTTCACGCTGTCATGGCTGTTGTTCGAAACCGCGACGGCCGGCTTGCTGGCGGCGGCGCTGTGGCTGGGCGGCGGCGAGCGGCGGGGAATCCGCCTCTTCGTGCTGTGCGGTGCGCTGTTGGGCCCGGCGGCGGCGATCAATTTCGGCGGCGGCGAGAATGCGTTCCTGTCGGCTGGGCTGCTGATCGGCGGTCTGCGGCTGGTGCGGCATGGCCGGCCGGAAGCGGGCGGCCTCCTGCTCGGCCTGCTGACCGTCAAACCGCAATTCGCGATGCTGGCGCCGGTGGCATTGGTCGCGCTACGCGACTGGCGCGCGCTGTGGTGGTACGCCGCCGCCGCGGTCGGCCTCGTTGCGGCCAGCGCCGCCGTCTTCGGCGTCGCGCTGTGGCAGCACTGGCTCGGGCTGGCGCTCGGCGGCTATTGGCAGGCGAATGCGGCCTGGGTCGAAGCCGCGCGGGTGTGGGGCACCAGCGTCTACGCCGCGTTGTTTGCCAGCGGCGTGCCGTCATCCCTCGCCAATCTCGGCCAGGCGGGCGCGACGATCGGCGCGGCCGGGCTCGCCTATGCCGCCTATCGCCGGCCGTTGCCGGCCGACCGGCAGATCGCCGTGCTGCTCGCGGCGACGATGCTGGCGGCGCCGCATTCCTCGGTCGTCGATCTGGTGATCCTTTCTGCCGCGGTCATGCTGTGGTGCGTCGAGGCGGTGCGCGAAGAGACCGCGCTGGCAAAGTGGACGCTGGCGCTTGCCCTGTGGCTGGCGATCCTGTTCAACCCGCCGCTCGCCTCGCCGCCCGGCCGGCTGACGCCGCTCTTGATCCTTGGCTTCATTGCGCTCGCGATGAGCGGCCACCGCGAAGCGGCGGAGGCGGCCGAGCCGCTCGCTGCAGCGCGCTAGCGGCGTTGCCGGGAGTGCCGATGTCCGACACCGCACGCCGGGACCCCGCAATCGCGCCGGCGGCGCGCGTGGCTCTGCGGCTGCCGGTGTCGCCCTGGACGCTGCTTGTCGGGCTGTTGTTCTTCGCGCGCCTCATCGCCGCGCGCCGCGCGCTGCTCAACGATCCCGACACCTACCTGCACATCGCGGCCGGACGCTGGATGCTGGCGCACCACGCCTTGCCGCTGCACGACCCGTTTTCGCACAGCATGCCCGGCGCGCTGTGGGTGTGCGGCGAATGGCTGGCAGAGCTGGCGCTGGCGGCAACCTACGGCCGTTTCGGCTGGGGCGGCGTCATCGTGCTGACCGCGGCTTGCGCCGCCGCCGCGCTGGCGCTGCTGGCGCATTTCCTGTTGCGCCGTCTGCCGCCGTTGCCGGCGCTGATTGCCGTCGCGGCGGCCGCCGTGCTGCTCGAACCGCATATGCTGGCGCGGCCGCATGTGCTTGCCTTGCCGTTGCTCGTGCTGTGGTCGGCGCTGCTGCTGGCCGCGCGCGACGCGGGAAGCGGGCCGCCCGTCGCGCTGCTGCCGGTCATGGCGCTGTGGGCCAACCTGCACGGCAGCTTTCTGTTCGGCCTCGCGCTCGCTGCCTTTCTCGGCGTCGAGGCGGTATTGCAGCCCGGCGCGCGAAGCCGAGCGGGCGAGGCCCGGCGCTGGGGCGGCTTTGTCGCGGCTGCGACGGCCGCCGCGCTGGTGACGCCGCACGGGCTGGCCGGGTTCGTAGAGCCGATCCGGCTGATGCGGATGCCGGCGTTGCAGACGAGCTTCGGCGAATGGCTGAGCCCCAATTTTCAGCAATCGCCCGACCTCGAAATCTGGATTCTCGGCGCCGTGCTCGTCGGCTTTACCAGCGGGGTGCGGCTGCCGGCGATGCGGCTGGTTCTGCTGATCGGCCTGATGCACCTGATGCTGCAGCATGTGCGCCACGCCGATCTGGTGGCGACGGTCGGCCCGCTCGCGGTCGCCGCACCGCTTGGGCACCGCCTTGCCGTGCTGATGCCGACGCAGTCGCGCATCGCGGCCTGGTTCGCCCGGCTGGCGCGGCCGGCGAGTCTGCCGGCCGGGGCGCTCGCCTTGGCCGTCGCCGCCGCGCTCACCGCCGCGGCGATCCTGCATCCGCTGGTCCGCAGCGACGATGCGGTGACGCCGGCCGCGGCGCTCGCTGCGGCCCAGCGGATGGGCCTGTCGGGGCCAGTGCTGAACAGCGAGGCGTTCGGCGGCTATCTCGTGTTCTGCGGCGTGCCGGACTTCATCGACGGCCGCATCGAGATGTTCGGCAACGCCTTTCTCACCCGCGATCTGGCGGCCGAGCGCGGCGACCGGGCGGCGCTGCGGCGCCTGCTGGTGCGCTACCATATCGCCTGGGCGCTGTTGCAACGGCATTCCGAAGAGGCCGTGGCAATGGGCGACCTGCCAGGATGGCGGCGGGTCTATGCCGACCAGTATGCGGTGGTCTACCGCCGCGCCGCCGGGACCGTCCGGTGAGCGTAGCGCAGCCGGTCGCCGCGCTGTCAGGGTGGCCCGCGCGCGCGACAGCGGTGCGACTGTTGCCGGCCGCGCTTCTCGTAATCGGGGTGCCGTTCGCCGCCTTCACCAGCCTCGTCCTGTATCACTTCTATATCCGCGGCAGTTTCGTGCTGGATGCGGGGCTGCAAGGGTTTCTGCTGTCGCATGGCGGCCTGCGCCTCCCTTACCCTGCCGCGCTCGGCGGCGGCCTCTATTGGCGCAGCCATGTCGCACCGGTCTTCGTGTTGCTGTCGCTGCTGCGGCGCGCGCTGCCGGTCTCGGACGTGCAGTTTTTCGCCGGGTTTATCGGCCTCGCCCACGCGCTGCCCGCGATCGGCGCGTTCTGGGCCTGGCGGGCGGTCGGCGTGCGCGGAGCCGCGGCGACCGCGGCGGCGGCGCTGATTGCTATCGCCTTTGCCTTCAACGGCTTGGCGCTGGCGATCGTGCGCTATCCGCATTTCGAGATGCTGATCGTCGGCAGCATCATCTGCTTCTTGGTGGCACTGGCGCGGCGGCGGCTGGTCCCGGCGGCGCTGTTCTTCGCGCTGGCGCTGGCGACCCGCGAGGATTCCGGGTTTCACCTGTTCGCGCTGCTGTTTCTGCTGATCGTCGTCAACCGCTGGTACGGCATCGCGTGGCGCGACCAGCGCGCCGAATTGTGCTTCGCCGCGATCGGCCTCTGTTACAGCCTCGCGGTCGTCGCGGCCCAGATGGCGTTGGCGAGCGGACCCTCGGCCCTCGCGCAGATCTACACCGGCGAGGCGCCGTTCGCGACGCTGACGGCGGCGACGGTCGCGACGCGCCTCATCGGGTGCCTGGTGTTCCGCGCCTATCTCGTGCTGCCCGCACTCGTCGCGACGATCTGGGCTGTGCGCACGCGCAACCCCTACCTGCTGATCGGCTATGCCGCTTTTATCCCGTGGGGCGCGTTGCAGATCATCGCCCACAGCGACATCGCCGGCACGCTGTCGGGCTACTACGCGTTCCCGTTCATGATCGCCAGCTTCTGGCCGCTCTTCGCGGTGGTCTACCGCGCCCGCGCGGCGGCGCGCCGGCCGGCCGCGACGATGGCCGCTTTCGCGGCGATGGTCGCAGCCTCGTTTGTCGGCATCGGGCACCAATACAACCCGGGACGCCTCGCGCTGCCGGCCGCGTTCCTGTCGCCGCCGTCGCTCGCCCGCCAGGCCGCAACCGACCGTGCCGTCGCGCTGTTGGCGCGCTCGCGGTCGGCGCTCGGCCGGCTCGTCGTCGATACCAGCGTCGTCGCGCTGGCGCCCGACGACTTCTCCCGCGGCGAGACCGTAACCGGGGCCGGCGCCGCGCCGCCCGATACGGTCGCGTACATGGCGCAGGGCTACCAGGCGAAGAAATTGCGACAGATCGCGGCGGCCGACGGCCTCGACCGGCATTACCTTGTGCCGGGCACCGCGATCCGCATCGCCACCGACCGGCCGCTCACGTCGCCGATCCCGCTCGCCTCGCTAGTCGTCGCGGACGGCGGCGACTGATCCGCGCCCGCTGCCCAACAGCGCCGCGAGCCGGGCGGCGCTGGCGGCGAGCAGCGGCAACCGCTTCAGATGGCCCAACGCGACGGCGGCGAGACCGGCGATCGTCCACCACCATACCCATTCCCGCAGCACCCAGAAGATCATCGCGAGGCGGTCGCTCGGCCGCAGGTCGAATGCCACCACAAGCCCGCGGTGAAAGCATTGCTCCCACAGCAGAAACAGCGAGGCGGCGATCAGCAGCGACAGAAAGCGCCGAGCCTGCGGCTGCCGCGC
>DATJUL010000076.1:0-3448 GCA_035502295.1 Allostellaceae bacterium
TCAACAATCACCAGTTGCCGGTCGGCAAGCGGGCCGCGTTCGGCGAAGGCTTGCATGACATAGTCGGCATACCAGCCGTTCAGCAGCACGACATCGCCGTCATGCGCGGCGTCGGCAAGCCGATCGACGGCCACGTCCCAACGCGGCTTGGTTTCGGCGTGATAATACGGTGACAGATTGATGAGGCATGCGGCGGCCAACGCCGCGGCGCACGCCGCGAAGCGCGCCGCCGACAGCCGGCCGAGCCCCGCCCCGGCCAGGATGAAGAACGCCGGCGCGCTCCAGCCGAAATAGCGCGGCACCATGATCGGCTTAGCGAGCGACAGCAGCATGAAGAGGATCGGCAGCACGATTCCGGCGCAGCCGACGGCGGCAGCCACGGCCGGCTGCCGGCGCAGCCGCCAGACGCCGCATGCCGCCAGCGCAGCGATCGCGGCGGATAGACCGGGAACCCGTGCCGGCAGCAGGTCGAAGGTGATGAATGCGCCGATGCGATGCAGATAGACCGGCGCCGCGACCGCCCAGATTGACGCCATCGTCGCGGGCGGCGCCCATTGCGCGGCATCCCATACCGCGCCGTCGCTGACGACCCACACGGCAACCAGCGCCGGCAGCCAGGCCGCGACCACAAGCGCTTGCGCAATGCCCCAGTTGCGCAGAAACGCGCGGCGCCCGTCACCGGCGCGGCACGCCATGACGAGCGCGGCAAGATTTGCCGCAACCAGCCAGCCGGCGGCGACATTCAACACATCGAGCGCCGCCGCGGTGCCGGCGCAATAGGCCAGCCACGGCGCCGGCGGTCGCCAGTCGAAGCGGAGCGGACGCGCGGCGGTCGCCGGGTCGCGGGCCAGCCGTACGAGACCCCACATCGCAACCAGGATCAGCATCGTGACGAGCGTGTATGAGCGCGCTTCCTGCCCGTACTGCACATCGAACGGCGACAGCGCCAGCAAGAGGCCGGCCGCGATGCCGGTCTGCCGGCCCTCGGCCTCGCGGCCGACAGCGCAGACGAGGCCGGCGCCGATCGCGCCGAACACGGCCGACGGCAGCCGCAGAACCCATGGCGACGCGCCCGCCTTGGCGACCAGCCACAGCAGCAGGAAGTATGTTGGATAATGATTGTTGTGGAGCGCCGCGGCGGCGACATCCGAAAACGGCATCGTCGCGCGGCGCAGGCTCGCGATCTCGTCGAGCCAAAACGGCTTGCCGGCGAGGTCGTGGAGACGCAGCAGCAACGCCAAACCCGCGATCGCGCCCGGCGCCAACCAGAAGCCACCCGCCGCTGCTGCGGCGCGACCGCACGCCCGCTCGATCGTGTCGCGTGTCCGCTGATCCAACCTGCACCCCGGTGCGCGACGATGCCGCGGTGGCGCGCGGCATCGCAGCTTCGTACACGGGTAACGGGATCGCCCATCCCCAGCCGACAACGCGGATCACCCATGCGCAATGCCGGCCGGCTCGCCTCCGTCGCAGCGATGCGGCGGGATCAGATGGTATATCGGTTGCGCGGACACCGGCGCCCGCCGATAAGGGACGACGCAGATGCCCGATCACGATTGGAGCGACGGCGAATTGCCGAATTTTGTCAGCCATCTCGAATGCAGCGAGACCGGCGAGCGCTGCGAAGCCGGTCGCCTCTACAACCTGTCGCGCGCCAATAAGCCGCTCCTCGTGCGCTACGATCTTGACGGCGTGCGCCGCGCATTGCCGCGCGAGGCGCTGGAAGAGCGGCCGCAGACGCTGTGGCGCTATCGCGAGCTGTTGCCGGTGCGCCGGGCGGAAAACATCGTCGCACTCGGCGAAATCACGACGCCGCTGGTGTCGCTGCCGCGGCTTGCCGGGCGGCTGGCGCAGGGCGGCGAAATCCTGGTCAAGGACGAGGGCCGCCTGCCGACCGGCTCGTTCAAGGCGAGGGGATTGGCGCTCGCCGTGTCGATGGCGAAGGAATTGGGCGTCACCCACATGGCGATGCCGACCAACGGCAATGCCGGCAGCGCAATGGCGGCCTATTGCGCCCGCGCCGGCATGCGCGCGACGGTGTTCTGCCCGGACGACACGCCGGAGGTTAATGTGCGCGAGATCGCGATGCAGGGCGCCGCGGTCTATCTCGTCAACGGTCTCATCGACGATTGCGGCCGGCTCGTCGCCGAAGGCGAGAAGACGGTCGGCTGGTTCAATTGCTCGACCCTGCGCGAGCCTTATCGCATCGAGGGCAAGAAGACGATGGGCATCGAATTGGCCGAGCAGCTCGGCTGGCAGGTGCCGGACGTGATCTTTTATCCGACCGGCGGCGGCACCGGCATCATCGGCATGTGGAAGGCGTTTGCCGAACTGGAGGCGCTGGGCTGGATCGGCGCGAAGCGGCCGCGCATGGTCGTCGTGCAGGCGGCTGGCTGCGCGCCGATCGTGAAGGCCTGGGAGGCGGGCGCCGAGCACGCGCCGCGCTGGCAGGACGCGCATACCTTCGCCGCCGGCATCAGGGTGCCGCAGGCGGTCGGCGATTTTCTGATCCTGCGCGCGGTGCGCGAATCGGGCGGCTTTGCGATCGCGGTCGATGATTCGGCGATCGCCGCGGCGTGGCGTGAGGTGGCGGCCGAGGAGGGCCTGTTGTTGTGTCCCGAAGGCGCGGCAACTTACGCCGCCTACAAACAGGCCGTGGCGGACGGGCGGGTCAAGCCCGGCGAGCGGGCGGTGCTGTTCAATTGCGCGAGCGGCCTCAAATACGAGATGCCGGAAGCCGGGACTCGGCTGAAGCTCGGCGAGCCGGTCGATTGGGCGCGGATGGCCGGCCATGGCTGAAATGGAGTGGCGCGGGTTGCTGCGGCTGTCGCTGGTGTCGTGCCCGGTGCGTCTCGCGCCGGCGATGCGAGAGACGCCGACGATGCGCCTCGACCGGCTCAACGGCCGCACCGGCAACCCGGTCGTCGCGCAATGCGTCGATGCGCATACCGGCGACATCGTCCCGCCCGAGGTCGTGATCCGCGGGTATAAGACGCCGGAGGGGGGTTACGTACGGCTCGCCAACGGCGAACTCGCGGCGCTCGCCGGCGCGGCCGATTGCCTCGACGTGGCGCATTTCTGTCCGGCCGGGCAGGTCGATCGATCCCGCTTCGAGCGAAGCCTTTACGTCTATCCCGACGGTCCGCTCGCCGCCGAGACGCTCGCCTCGCTGCGCCTGGCGATGCGCCGGGCGGAGGTCGACGCCATCGCCTATTTCCGGCTCGGTGAGCGCGAGCGCATGGCGCTGATCGCGGTGCACGATGCCGGCCTGCTGCTGACGACGCTGCGTCCGCCTTCCGTGCTGGAGCCGGCCGAATTCGTCGAACCGCCGGACGATTCGGTTCCGGCCGAGATGGTCGAGATCGCCGAGGGGCTGATCAGCCGCCGCATGCTGGAGGGCGATCCCAACCTTCTGCCCGACCGCTGGGAACAGCGGCTGCGTGCGCTG
>DATJUL010000077.1:0-3607 GCA_035502295.1 Allostellaceae bacterium
GCTTGCGGGCGCCTTCGGCGAGAAAGCCGGAGCGGCTCATGCCGCGATGGGTGGCGGCATCGTCGATACGCTTCAAGAGCGCGCGGTCGATGCTGACGTTGACGCGAGTCGGGGCTTCGCCGAGTTCGACAGGCACGACGATGTAGTGGGGATCGTGAAACTCGCTGCGATCGGTCTCGGCGCCATGGCCTTCCTCGACGGGGGGCGGCAGCGGTTCATTTTCGGCGATCATGTCCTCGATGGCGGTGGCGAGCGCGTCGCGCGCCTGCTGCGGCACCTCGGCGAACTCAGCGGCGGCCAAGGTGACGCCGGGGAAATCGGGAAAGACGATCGACCACATCGCCTCTCCGGGCGCGCGATCGGCAACAGCGAGGTAATGTCGTGTCGTCATTTACCGTGTCCTACGCTTTTGGCGGCCACTCCCATCCGGCCTGCCGGCAGATTTCGCGCAACGTGCCGCTCGGGATGTCGCCGGGATGCTGGGCAATGACGACGCGCATCGCGTCCTTCCGAGCGCACCTGAACGGGCAAAAAACCGGGCTGCGGCGATTGCGGCATCGACCGGCGGCAGCAAATCGGATTACCGTCTTCAACCGCCGTTCGCAAAACCGCGCGGCGATCGATTGCCGCACCGGCGGCAGCAAAAACGGGGGAGGATGGCGTGCGCAGGGTTGCAATGCTCCTGTCGTTCGGCGCGGCGGCAGCGCTGCTGTGCGGCGGCATGGGGCCGGCATCGGCCGCGGGCAAGGTCAAGGTCGCGATCATCTCAGAATTGACCGGCGGCGGTGCTCCGTCGGGGACGATGTTTCGCGACGGCGTGCTGCTCGGCATCGATGATGTCAACCGGAGCGGCGGGATTCTCGGCAAGGAGCTGGAAGCGAGCGTCGCCGACTCGCAGAGCGACGCGCCGATTTCGGTCGCCGTCATGCGGCGGACGGTCGACGAGAAGCCGTTCGCGATTTTCGGCACCGTCTACAGCTCGAGCACCGTCGCCAATATGACGATCGCCGAACGGGCCGGAATCCCGCAATTCAGCGGCTCCGAATCGGTCGAGGTCGTCGATAAGGGCAACCCTGACATTTTCCTCACCTCCTACAGCCAGGCGATGGGCTTCAAAAAGCTGGTCAACTGGCTCGTCAACGGCCTCAAGGCAAAGAAGATCGCCCTCATCTATGTCAACGACGCCTTCGGCATCGGCGGCCGCACGGTCTTCAAGAAATACCTGAACGAACTCGGCCAGCACCTGGTCGCCGACATCTCGACCGAAGTGCAGCAGGCGGATTTCACGCCGGCGCTGGTCCGGGTGCGCGATTCGGGCGCGACCCACCTGATGGTCTACAGCCATGAGGAGGAAGACGCCCGCATCATGATCCAGTTGAAGCAGATGGGGCTGCGGGTGCAGACGGTCGGCGACAATCTGTGCGCCCAGACGACGATCAACGCCGGCGGCGCGGCGATCGACGGCGCCGAGTGCCAGGTGCCGATGACCGCGGATTCGCCGGTGCCGCAAATGCAGAAGGTGGCCGAGGAGTTCAAGGCGAAATACGGCCATCTGCCCGACCACAACGGATTCAAGGGTTATATCGGCGTTTATATGCTGAAGGCGGCGGTCGAGCGGGTCGGCGCGTGGAACCAGCAAAAGCTGCGCGATTGCCTGCACAACAACCTGTTCAAGGTATCGGAGACGCCGGGACTGCTCACCGACACCTATGTGCTCGGCAACGGCGACGCCGACCGCGACAGCTTCATCGTGCAGATCAAGGACCGGAAACCGGTGGTCAGCCAGGTGCTCGGGCTGGTCGGCGGCCCGTACAAGGAACGCTCGTGCCGCTAGGCGGCGCGCCGCGGGCGGGCTGACCCGGCGCTGCGGCACCGCCCCGGCACGGTTATCGAGGCGCGCGGTGTCGGATTTCCTCCAATACCTGGTGGCAGGAATCTCGATCGGCGCGATCTATTCGATGATCGCGATGGGGTTTGTGCTGCTGTGGCAGACTTCGGGCACGATCAACTTCGCCCAGGGCGATTTTGTCGTGCTGCCGTCCTTTGCGATGGTGCTGTTCTGGGTCGTCTTTCGCCTGCCCTTTGTGGCGGCGCTGCTGGCCACCGTCGCGGTGTCGACCTTGCTGCTCGGCGTTCTCGTCAGAAAGCTCTTGATCGCGCGGCTGCTCGATCGGGGCCTCCTGCCGGTCATCATCGCGACGATCGGCCTCGCGCTGCTGATCCGCTATTCGCTGCAGCAGTTCTGGACGCCGCTGGCGCTGCCCTTCCCGCCGATATTTTCGCGCCGGTCGGTGCCGCTGGGGTCGATCGACCTGCCCTGGCAGTCGCTGATGAATGTCGTGTGCGCCGGCGGCGTGATCGGCGCGCTGCATCTCTTTCTCAGCCGCACGCGGCTCGGCTGGGCATTGCAGGCGATCGCCCAGAACCGGCAGCTGGCGCTGATCCTCGGCATCAATGTCGAGGCGCTGATAACCCTGGTCTTCGTGCTCAATGCGGCGCTGACCGCCGCCGCCGCCGTGCTGATCGCGCCGATCTACCTGGTCAAATACGATCTCGGCATCAGCCTCGGGCTGAAGGCGTTCTACGCGGCGATCATCGGCGGCTTCAACAGCATGCGCGGGGCGCTCTTGGGCGGGCTTCTGGTCGGAATCATCGAGACGCTGACGGCGGCTTACATAACCGACAGCTTTCGCGACGGGTTTACGCTGATCGTGCTGTTCGTCGTGCTGATGATAAAGCCCGAGGGAATCTGGGGGATCAAGGAGGAGTGGGCGTGACCGCCGCGCGCCGGCGGTCGTTCGGGCGTTATCTGCCGCTCGCGGCGCTGGTTGCCGGCCTGGTGATCCCGTTCGCCTTCGAGCAGTACAAGCTCTACGTCGCGACGCTCGTGCTCGTCTATATCGTCATGGCGATCGGCCTCAACCTGACGCTGGGTTACGCCGGGCAGATCTCACTGGCGCACGCCGCCTTCATGTCGGTGGGCGCCTATGCCGTCGCGATCCTGGTGCCGCTCGGCGTGCCGTTCGAGGCCGCGATGCTGATCGGCGCGGTGTTGGCCTTCCTGCTCGGCATCGCGGTCGGGTTCCCGGCGCTCCGGGTCAAGCACCATTTTCTCGCGATGGTGACACTCGGCTTCAACGTCATCGCCTTTCTCGTGCTGCGCGACTGGGCGTCGCTGACCGGCGGCACGCTCGGCATTTCCGGCATCGCACGGCCGCGCTGGGGGATGTTGAGCTTCCGCTCCGACCACGCCTTCTACGCCTACGTGCTCGGCTGGACCGTGCTGGTGATGTTATCGGCGTGGTGGTTGTTGCGCTCGCGCTGGGGCCGCGCCTTCCGCGCGATCCGCGAAAACGAAATGCGCGCCGAGGTCGTCGGGGTCAACCTGCGCACCTACAAGCTCTTGGCCTTCGCGATCGGTGCCTTCTACGCCGCGATCGGCGGCGCGCTGTTCGCCCCGCTGGTCGGCTATATCGACCCGACGGCCTTCACCCTCGATCGCTCGATCCAGTTTCTGATGATGGTCGTCATCGGCGGCCTCGGGCAGTTCGCCGGGCCGATCGTCGGCGCCCTCGTCGTGACCGCTCTGCCGGAAGTGCTGCGCGCG
>DATJUL010000078.1:0-2788 GCA_035502295.1 Allostellaceae bacterium
TCGTCACGGCAGAGGGCCGGCTTGCCGGCCTGCTGCGCGCCGGCGATCCTGACGAGACGATCATCGAGCGGTTCTTTGCCGGACGCGGCGTCGGGGTGTCGCTGCTGGCCAGCAGCGGCCGCGTCCTGCAGGCGTTCGAACACCACCGGGTTCGCGAGCTCGCCGGCGCCAGCTTCTACCGTGTGTCGGCGCCGCTGACCCCCGATCTGGCGGACGCCTGCGCGGCGATCGTCGCGGCGCTCGACTACACCGGCCTCGCGATGTTCGAATTCAAGGTGAACCCCGAAGGCGGCTGGGTCTTGCTCGAAGTCAATGCCCGCCCGTGGGGCTCGCTGCCGCTGCCGGTGGCGCTCGGCATCGATTTCCCCTACCGCTGGTATCGCCTGTTGACGGCGGGCGAGGAGACTCCGGCAATCGGCTACCGGGCCGGGATTTATGGCCGCAATCTGATCCCCGACCTGCACCAAGCGCTGACCGAGGCCGCAACCCGAGGGCTCGGCCGGGTAGCGCAGGCCTGGTTCATGGCCCGACGCCTCGCCGAGATGTCGCGTCTGCTGACCGGCCGGGAGGTCAGCGACATCCTCGTGCGCGACGATCCGCGCCCCGGTGTCGTCGAATTGTTGGATTTCGGCCGGGCGGCCTGGCGCCGCGCCGCGCGGGGGTTGCCCGGCGACGGCGGGCGGCGGCGGCGTGCCCACGCGCGGGTCGCGGCAATGCACGTTGCGGCCGCGACCCCCCGAATCATCTTCGTCTGTCTCGGCAATATCTGCCGCAGCCCGTTTGCCGCCGCCCTGCTGCGCGCCCGCTTCGGCGACCGGCGTATCGCGATCGGCTCGGCCGGGATGATGCCGCTTCCCGGACGGCCGACACCACCCGAGGGCGTCGCCGCGGCGGCGGTGCGCGGCATCGATCTCGCGGCGCACCGCTCGGTCTGGCTGTCGCGCGAGATCGCCCAGTCCGCCGCGCTGCTGATCGTCTTTGACGCGCGCACGCGCGCCGCGCTGCTCGACCGCTATCCCGATCTCGGCGCGCGGCTCGTCATGCTCGGCGACCTCGCGGAACTCGGCGAGATCGCCGATCCGGTCGATGGCGGCCCGGCCGAATTCGCCCGCGTGTACGATCAGATCGCCGCGGCGACTGAGGCGCTGCTGCCGCTGCTCGGCGCCCCGACCGCGCGCCGCGCGTAGAGCGTCATCTCGCCGGCAACCGCCCGACGGCGGCGTCGATTGCGACGGCGTCGGGCATCGCCGATTGCGCGCCGTGATCGAGGCACGCAAGGCCGGCGGCGGCACTGGCGCGGCGCAGCGCGGGCGCCAGCGCGAGACCCCGGTCGAGCGCGGCGGCCAGGACGCCGACAAACGTGTCGCCGGCGCCGGTCGTATCGGCCGGATCGATCGGCAGCGCCGGCGTGTCGATCTGGCCGCCACCGCGTCGGTAGGCGATCGAACCAGCGGCGTCGTGCGTCACGACAAAGGCCCGCCGCAGGTGCCGCGCGATGGCCGCCGGGTCGGCGCCGAGCACGGCGGCTTCGCCCCGATTGGCAACGAGAATGTCGATGTCGGCGACGGCATCGGGAGGCACCGGCGCGGCCGGCGCCAGATTGAGGATCGTGCGGGTGCCGGCCGTCCGGGCGCGGCGCAAGAGCGCCCAATTCTCTTCCGCCGGCACTTCCATCTGGCATACCAGCGTCGTGCCGGGCGTCAGCAGTGTATCCGGCACGTCGGAAGCGGCCGCCGCGCGGTTGGCGCCGGCGGCGACGGCGATCAGGTTCTCGCCGCGCTGTTCGCCTTGGGCGGCGACCATGATCAGCGCGCAGCCGGTCGGCGCCGCCACCCGGCGCACCAGCGCCAGATCGACCCCCGCTGCGCGCAATCCGGTCAGCGCGACGGCCGCGAAATTATCGCCGCCGACCGCGCCGGCCATTGCCACCGCAGCACCGGCGCGGCGGGCCGCCAGCGCCTGGTTGGCACCCTTGCCGCCCGGCAGGAGCCGATAGTCGCCGCCGAGCACGGTCTCGCCCGGCGCCGGCAGGCGCGGCACCGGCACCAGCACATCGACATTCAACGAACCGAACACCAGGATCACCGGCCGCCGCCTTCGCCACGATGCCGCGATGGTGATAGCATGGCCGCGGCCAATCGGGGACAAGCCAGATGCTGGACACGGCCAAGCTCGGGACATTCGTCGATCAGATGTGGGGCGACGCAATCGTCCCGACCCTCGTCGATTACATCAGGATCCCGAACAAATCGCCGGCCTTCGACCCCGACTGGGCGGCGCACGGCTTTATGGAAGACGCGGTGCAGATGTTCGCGGGCTGGGCGAAGGAGCACATCGCAGCGCTGCCCGGCGCGACGCTGGAGATCGTGCGTCTCGCCGGCCGCACGCCGTTGATACTGATCGACGTGCCGGGCGCCGGCGCGGATACGGTGCTGCTCTACGGCCACCTTGACAAGCAGCCGGAGATGATCGGCTGGGCGGACGGTTTTGGCCCATGGACGCCGCGTCTCGACGGCGACCGGCTCTACGGCCGCGGCGGCGCCGACGACGGCTATGCGATGTTCGCCGCACTCGCCGCGCTGCAAGGCCTGCATGAGCAGGGCGTGCCGCATGCGCGTTGCGTCATCGTCATCGAGGCGTGCGAAGAATCGGGCAGCGTCGATCTGCCGCCCTATATCGAGCATCTGGCGGCGCGGATCGGCCGGCCGTCGCTCGTCGTCTGCCTCGATTCCGGCTGCGGCAATTACGAGCAGCTATGGATGACGACCTCGCTGCGCGGCATCGCCGC